>JAFVRT010000342.1 GCA_017504125.1 Lentisphaeria bacterium | reverse complement strand
GGTCAGGATCAAACCGGCAAAAGATGAGAATGCTCTGCTGCTGAGCAAACAGCTTTGTACCACCAACAAAGATCTGCGGCGTGAAATCGTTAAAAATATGGTCGAATACGCCGAAAAAAATCCTGAACTTCATTCTGTTGCGCTGGTTCCCAATGACGGTTTCGGCTGGTGCCAGTGCAAGGAGTGTTCCAAATTCTATGACACCGGACACCATGGGGAACTGTATTCTCTTTCAAGCCATGTTTATGTTGCGGACCGTATATACCATGACATGATAAAAAATGTGGCAGAACAACTCGCAGTAAAACGCCCCGACCTTGATCTTTTCTTCTGTGCCTACATCAATTACTGCCGTCCTTCTGAAAACTTCAAACTCACCCCCAATCTGGCGGTGATGATGGCTCCATATTGGCGTTGTGTCAACCATCGTATCGACGAAGAATGTCCCATAAACTCCCGTTATGCCGATGATTTGCGGGCATGGTGTGATTGCAAAGAAGGCGGCAAGGTCATAGTTTACGAATACTATATGGGGGTGAATTTCTACCTTTCTCTGCCTCTGGTGTTCCATCGGGATATTTTCAAAGAATGTATCTTTTATGAATCCATCGGCATAGACGGTATTGCCACGCAGTTTCATCCGCCTCACTGGAGCGTTTACGGTCTGAACTTTCTTGCCATGGCCAAAGCTCTGCGCGGCGAAAAAGAAGATGAAGCTGTTCCGGGTATGATGCGGGCTCTTTTCGGAGAACATGCAGCCGAAGCAGAAGATTTTTACGCTTACATGAAGTCGATCACCGCATCAGCCGGTCCCTGTCATGTAACATATCCTTACGCACTTTTCAGCCGCACAGAACTTCCGGCTTATGCCGAAGCGGTAAAACTCGCTGAAAACTTGAAATGCAAACTCCCCAGCTCCAGGCTGTGCCAAGAACTGCGTATATGGACCGAATATCTTTACCGGTACAAGGCTCTGTTTGATGCTTACCATGCCGGATGCGCCGGAATCAGAGAAATCGATGATTTTCTGGAATGGATACACTCTCACCGCGATACCAGAGTTTTCGTGCAGAGTAAGTTCGCGCCCTACTTTGAGGCGTGGCGCGAAGCCATACGCCGCAAAAAAGAATATCTGCATTTCAATCTGGATTGGGAAGATGATTATATCCGGCAACACCGGAAATTTTTGAACGGGGAATAATATGCTCAATAATCTTGCTGCCGGCGATTCGACCAAAGTAATGATCCGGGAGTTTGAAGGCGATCTGCTCCCCTTTGACCCGGAACTGCTGCAAACCAGACTGGCAGGCTGTTTCCGGGCCGCCGGACTCCATGAATCGGAGGATCTGCCTAAAGATATAGTCCTGGCTGTGGAGTATACATTGCGTAATGCTCCCCGCAGCGAACCGGTATTCGGCCGGGGAGAACTGGAACGGGCGGTAATACGGCTGCTGGAAGAAATCGGGTTTCCGGAAGTGGCAAAACTTTACCGTTCCGGGTGCGGCGGCGGCAATGAACTGTATGTAACTCCCGAACATAACACTCTTGCCGGAATGCTTCAGGGGCACTTGAGCTGCAGCGGAGAACTTTTTGAACAGGTGATTTCAGCGGTAGTGGAAAGTGCCGGAAAACTCGATATAAAAAAAGCCCCGGCTCACCTTTTTCTGGAACTGGCAAGATATTACGAACATGAACTTGAGATCCAGAGTGCCGGATTTGCCGTGGAACGGACTCCGGAAATCACCCTTTCACGCAATGAGATACTCTCGCTGCTGGCTCCTGAAGCCGCCGTGCTGGCAGCAGCCAATATCATCAGCATAGACGGCATAACCACACTTTTCCCCTGTGTACGGATATTTTTCCGCATGGAGCGTTTCGCATCTTATAACTCCTTCCCGATACCTGTTACAGAATTGGAGATCGCGCCTGCCCTTTACGATGCGGCAGCAATACTGGCAGGGATCCAGAAAAGTATCGAACAACATTTGCAGCAGAAACTTCCGGTCATCGTTGCAGTTCCTGATATGTTTGATTTCATTACCTCGTATGCCGGAGGCGACAGGGAATGTTCCAAAAACCTGGCCGCCGAACTTGCCGGAATTCTTTGTTCATCGTTTCCACGGGAAATATACAAACTGGATATCAATTGAAATATGCTGAATTTTCTGCAAATCGACAATTTTGCCTTGATAGAACACTCCGAAGTGGAGTTTTTTCCTGGTTTCAATGTCATCACAGGTGAATCAGGTGCCGGAAAATCCATTATGATCGGAGCCATTGCCTTTCTGCTCGGCGCAAGAAGTTCAGGAACTGTTATACGCTCCGGAGCCTCACGCTGTTCGGTCAGCGGGATTTTTACCGTTCCGGAGCGTCTGCGCCCTGCAGTCGATGAACTTCTTTCACAAGCCGGGATACCTTTTGAAAAAGTTTCAGGCGAACTCACCATACGACGGGTTCTTACCGCGTCCGGATCGCGGCACTTCATCAACGATCAGCCGGTCAGTTCAAGATTATGCAGCGAAACCGGTGCGTTGCTGGTTGACCGCCAAAAAGTCAATGAACAACTTTCTCTGCAGCTGCCTGCCCGCCAGCTGGAACTTCTCGACCGTTGGGCAGGAACTCTGGAACTGCGCCGGATCTGCTCCGAACTCTGTGAAAAACTTCACTCCATACAGGATGAAAAGGCAGAATTTGAAAAAAATCTCCCCAATGCCGCTGAAGCAGACCGGCTTAAACTGATGCTCGACGAAATCGCCGCCGTCGCTCCGGAAGAACATGAGGACGATACTCTTAACGACCGGTACCGTATGGGTTCCAACGCCAGAGAGATCATCGCTGTTACCGGGAATCTCACCCAGATGCTTGCTGAAGCGGAAGACTCCATTACCGATATGCTTGGAAGTGTCTACCGGAAACTTGATGATCTTTCCCGGTTTGGAGTAGACAGTTCCAAACTTACGGCAGAATGCGGAGCGATCCAGGAAAGTGTGGAAGCCCTTGCCGGACAGTTGAGTGAGATCGGTTCAAAAGTGGAACTCGATCCGGAAGAATTGGCTGCTGTCGAAAGCCGCATGGGAGAAATTTTCACCTTGAAACGCCGCTACGGACCTTCACTTGAGGAGTTGTTCATCCACCGGGAACAGGCAGAAAAAGAGTTACAGCGTTTCAACGAAGCAAGTTCCACCATGGCTGAGTTTGACAAAAAAATTGCGGCTGTGCAGGATGAGCTTCAGAAAATGTGTTCACTCCTTTCGGAAAAACGGAAAGCTGCTGTCAAAAATTTTCTGCTGCAAGTCGGGAAAAAACTGAACTCTCTCGGTTTCGGCAAGTGCCGCTTTGAAGCCGAATTTGAAAATATTGCGCCCGGACCTGCCGGTTCTGACAGATTTGAACTGCTTTTTTCTGCCAATGCAGGAGTCGAAGTACAGCCGCTGCGTAAGATAGCCAGTTCCGGGGAACTTTCGAGATTGATGCTGGGGTTGAAAACCGTTCTCGCCGATGCAGATGATGTACCGACTGTGATTTTTGACGAAATAGACATGAATATCGGCGGAGAAACTGCCAATGCCGTAGGCGAAGAATTGAAAAATCTCGGCAGAGAACGGCAGATCATTTCCATCTCGCATCTTGCCCAAGTGGCGGCAAGAGCCGATCACCACTTCAAAGTGGAAAAATCTTCTTCCGATGGTATCGTCCGCAGTTCAGCAATACTGCTTGATGACCGGCAGCCGGAAATCGCCCGCATGCTGGGCAACACCAAAGCCGCCGCAGGACACGCCGCACAGTTATTGAAAGAACTCGGAAAAAAGTGATCGGTCTTACTGACCGGAACCGAGCAGTCTGACCCTTTTGCCCCCCAGCGGAAAACGAAGCTGAAAGACGCTGCCGCGTCCCGGACTGGAAACTATACCGAATTCGACTCCGTGCTCACGGCAGATACGCTCGATTATCATGGTCCCGATACCGTTGCCGCCGGCTTTGCTGGTGTGGAACGCAGTAAACATGGTACTCAACTGCTCCGGAGTCACTCCGCTGCCGGTATCGGCAAATTCAAGTGTGAGGAACTCCCGGTCAGCAGCTCCGAAAATGGTAAGTTCCCCGCCATTGGTCATAGCCTGTACCGCGTTACGGACAATATTGTAGACACACTCTTTCAACTGGTCGGAATCCCCGGAAACTTTAGGCAGCTGAGTGGCCCAATTGCACTTCACTTCCACCTGTCTGGCTTCGATTTCCGGGCGCATGAAATTCAATACCGCGACTACCAGTTCCGAAAGATCGATCGGGGTGAAAACCGGACGGCCGGGACGGATAGCAGTAAGAAATCTGTGGATGATACTGTCAAGACGCTCAACTTCATGCTTGCATACTTTCAGCATTTCGATCTGTTCTGAACTGTCAGAGCGTTCAGCCAGTTCCTGCTCCACGATCTGCAAATTCAGGTAAAGGCTGTTCAGCGGATTGCCGATCTCATGAGCAACTCCGGCAGCCAGAAGCGAAACCGCTTTGACAGTTTCACTTTCCACCTCATTGAGCTGGCGGCGGCGGCTCTCGGTCACATCGCGCAATATTACTGCCGCAAGTTTGGCATCATCGGCAAGGGGAACCAGATAAAACTGCACAAAACGGGGTTCCGGATAAAGGATCTCCAACTCCTGACGGGTGACTTTATCCCACTCCTGACTGTCGGAACGCAAGATGCGCCGCCAATCAACATCCTGGAGCAGCTGATTGACCCGCAGATTTTCCAGATCTTGAGGCAATGCCAGCAATTCACTTGCCGCATGGTTGAAATATCTTATCCGCAGTTGCGGATCAATAACGAGGATCCCTTCTTCGACAGCGTTGAAAACCGCCTCAAAAAAACCGCGGTCACGAACCAGACGAAGCAGAAACGCCTGACGGCTGCCGGAGTCGAAATCATCAAATCTCTCATTTACCCGATCAAAAAAATCTTTTTTCGGCATGCCATATTTCCTTTTATTTCAGCAGAAACGCTCCGCAAACAGCACATATCCCCAACACCAGCGGAAAGGGCAATTTACTCTTTTTAAGCAATATCACCGCAAGAACGATAATGGGGATCGCGCCCCACCTGATACCGACTCCGGTCATTTCACCTTTGAGCCATTTTCCCAGAGGCAAAGCACCGGTAAAAAGCGACATCCCGGCAAAAATCAGCAAAGCGGCACAGGTAAAGCCCAGCGAAGCCGGTTTCATGCCTGCCAGAAATCCCTTGATAAACACAGTATGTTCATAGCGTTTCAAAAGTTTCAAGGCGGAAATCACCAGCAGAAACGCCGGAGTCACCAACCCCAGCGAAGCAAACAAGGCTCCGGTAAAACCGGACTGCAGAAATCCCACATAGGTCGCAGTATTAAGTCCGATAGGTCCGGGCGTTATCTGGGCAATAGATGAGAGATTGGCAAAATCCGCAGCAGAAAGAAACCCTCCGTGTACCAGATCAGCAGTAATAAAAGGGATCAGCATATATCCGCCGCCGAAGCAGAGAAATCCGTAGACCATAAAGTGCAGATAAAGAACCAGTGGAGTCATTGTGCCGCCCCCCGTTTGCCGAGAGAAACTTTGAGGATCCCGGCCGCAATAGCTCCGGCAATAAGTATTGCCGGATTCCAATGCCATGCGGCAATACCGAGAATACAAATCAGGATCATACACCAGTCAAAAATGGATTTCAGATTGCTTTTCCCCATCTTGATGACCGTTAAGCCGATCATGGCGATGATACCGCAAAGGATTCCTTTGAACGCACCTTGAACAAAAGGATTCTGAAGAAATCCCGTAATGGCGGAAAGTCCGGCGGCAATGAGCATGATGACTGTTACAGAAGGAAGCAAGGCCCCCAGCGCAGCGGTCAATGCCCCGGAAAAACGGTGCAGCTTCCACCCCAGATAAATAGCAGAGTTTATGGCGAGCAATCCGGGTACTGTGATGATAACGGTCATCATTTCCGAAAAATCATCATCACTCAACCAGCGGCGGCGGCAGATAAATTCTTCTCTGGCAGCGGCAAGAATAGCATATCCGCCGCCGACAGTTATGGAAGCGATCTTCAGAAATGAAAGAAAAAGCACAAGATCAAGACGCCAGTTTTTTTCCGGCACAATGATTTTTTCTTCCTGAAGTCCATCCATTTCAGATCAAATGCTCCAGAAGTATTTTTATGCCGATGATAACAATGACTCCGCCGCCGATCCCCGTCATCAATTTTTCGCAGCCGAAAGATTTAAGTTTGTACCCCAATTCCACGCCGCAGTAAGATATGATACCGGTAACGATCCCCATGGCAGCGGCAGGCCACCAGACAGTACCGCCGTTAAAAGCAATGGAACCGCCCACAGCCAAAGCATCAAGACTGGTAGCCACAGCAGGGATCAGCAATTTGACAGGAGAAAAAAAGTCCAACTGACAAACCGTTGGTTCATCATTCTTTTCCTCTTTTTTCAACCCTTCAAAGATCATCTTGCCGCCAACCAGAAGCAGCAGCAGAAAAGCACACCAGTGATCCCACTCCCGCACAAAAACACTCATGGCGGCAGCGGCAAAAAAACCGGCAATGGGCATCAGGAACTGGAAACCTCCGAAAAAAAGTGCCGCGTTACAGCCATTGCGCCATGAACTGCGGCGGCACCCCATGGCCCCGCCGACAGAAACTGCGAAAGCATCAACTGATACTCCGAGTGCGATCAGAAATATTTCCAGAAAATTCATTTTTCAGGCAAACTTTTCAGCACTTGCCGATAAGTTTTGACATGAGAGCTTTCTGAACATGCAAACGGTTTTCCGCTTCATCGTAAACGATGGAAGATTTGGAATCCAGCACATCTGCAGTAACTTCTTCACCGCGGTGTGCAGGCAGGCAATGAAGGAATTTGCAATCAGGAGCAGCCAGGTCAAAGATGGCACGGTTCACCTGGTAGGGCTGGAACAAAGCCATACGGCGTGCCTTTTCTTCTTCAAATCCCATACTGACCCACACATCGGTATAGATGTAATTAAGTCCTGCCGCAGCTTTTTTGGGATCGGATTCCCAACGCACATTCGGTGCTCCTGCCATGAGAGCATCGTCGGGCCGTTCTTCCTCAGGAGCGCAAACCACCAGATCGATACCGGCAAGTCTTGCGGCAAGGATCATGGAATTGGCGATATTACTGCGGCCGTCGCCGTAGAATCCCACCTTTACGCTGCGGTCAAGTTTGCCGCTGTATTCGTAAATGGTGAAAAGGTCTGCCAGCAGCTGACAGGGATGATATTCATTGGTCAGCGCATTGATAACCGGGATATCAGCTTCCCTGGCCAGTTCCTCGACTTCGGCGTGAGCGTAGGTACGGATCACGATACCATGAAGATAGCGGCTCAGCACATGAGCAGTATCTCCCACAGTTTCGCTTCCCCGGCCGATCTGCATCTTGCCTTGATCGAGATAAAGGGGATTACCCCCCAGTTCATGAACACCGACTTCAAATGAAACTCTGGTACGGGTGGAAGATTTTGCAAAAATCAAACCGATGCTTTTTCCGGCGAGGGGATTGAAATCAGAATTTCCCCGTTCTTTTTTCAGTTTTGCGGCAAGTTCAAAGATCTGCCACATTTCATCCTGATTGATATCCTGTAAAGTCAAAAAGTCCTTGTTCATTTCAAATCACCTTTCTTTATCAAATTCAGCGAGGGCTTCGTCGACGATGGCCAGAGCCCGGTCGATTTCTGCGTTGGTCACAATAAGCGGCGGCACAAAGCGTACCACGCTTTCACCTGCGGTAAGCACCAGCAGATTTCTTTTCTGTATCAATTTCTGAACCGGACCGGCCTCGCAATCCAGAGCCAGACCGATCATCAGTCCCCGTCCGCGCACTCCCTGCACAAAGGAATATTTTTTGCCGATAGCAGCGAGCTGTTCCATCATATAGGAACCCATTGCGGCACAATTTTCAAGCACGCCTTCTTTATCGAAAGCCTCCTGTACCGCCAAAGCGGCGGCGGCGGCGAGAGCAGTTCCGCCGAAGGTGGTTCCATGAGTCCCCACAGTCAGCAGATCAGCATATTTGTTTTTGGCCATGAATGCCCCCATGGGAGCACCGTTGGCAATACCTTTGGCCATGGAAACCGCATCGGGCACAACTCCGAAACTCTGGAATGCAAAACGGCTTCCCAGACGGCCCATGCCGCACTGGACCTCGTCGCAGAGCATAAGAAGATCCTTCTCATCGCAGAGTGCGCGCACCTGTTTCAGATATTCAACATCAGCCGGAATAACTCCGCCTTCACCCTGAACCATTTCAAGCATGATGGCGCATGTTTTGTCGGTAACTGCATTTTTCAACGCCTCAAAATCATTGAACGGCACTTGCTTGAAACCGGGAACATCGGGTTCGAATCCCTGACGGTATTTTTTTCTTCCGGTAGCGGCAAGGGTCGCAAGAGTGCGGCCATGAAAACTGTTTTCCATGGAAATTATTTCATTGCGTCCGGTCTGATTGCCGTATTTACGGGCTATCTTGATGAGGCCTTCATTGGCTTCTGCTCCGGAGTTGCAAAAAAAGATCTTAGCCTCCATTCCGGATTCAGAAACCAGTTTTTCAGCCAGAGCCGGAGCAAGGGAATTCATGTAAATATTGGAAACATGAACCAGAGTCCGGGCCTGACTGGTGATGGCGGCAGTAACTCCGGGATGACAATGTCCGAGATTGCAGACTGCAATACCGGAAGTAAAATCGAGATATTCAACACCGTCGGAGTCCCACAGACGGCAGCCCTCGCCGCGGACAAAAAGCTGCTTGGGGGCATAGGTGGGCATCACATTGTCTTCAATGCGTTTGACGGTCTTTTCATAAAGTTCGCTCATGACAAAATCAAGCTCCTGAACAATTTAACAATAGTTGAAAGTATAATATATCACATTTTTGCAAAAAATCAAATCACCAATGGTGCATTTGCCGGTATTGCAGACAGATTCCGGAGCATACTGCAGATTATTTGAAAGAAGAATGGGTAATATAAAAGGTCTGACTTTCTATCCGTTTCACGATCCAGAGCGTCAAAGGGATCAGCAGCACAACCAGAATTGCACCGCAATAATAGGCTGAACGGATGCTGTCACAGGCATAAACCAGCCAGCCGGCAAAACAGGAGGCAAGCATGCTTCCCACATTATTCGCCGTACTGCGGTATCCGAAGACTGCGCCCCGTTTGCGTTTCGGAGTAGAGTTTGACATCATCTTCATGAAAACAGCTCCTGAGCCGCCCAGAACCAGCAGTATGGCGACCTTGGCTACAGCCAGAACCAATAAATTGAGATTGACCGTATATGTTTTACCGAACAATGCACATTGTACTTCCGGATCGGAAAAAAATCCGGTGATAATCCGTGGATCACGAGAAAAAATGCCGTAAAAACATAGATCGGCAGCAGCAGTTTCAAAGGCTTGATCCGGTCGGAAAGATATCCGGTTATCAACCCGGAAACAATAGAACCAACCGCTGCTGCCGCGCTGATGATCCCAGTCCAGAATGCAGCTTTGCGGATCCCCACGATCTGTTCTATCAGCATCGGTGAATATGGCGACGAAAAGCTGAAAGCCTGGCCGGAATATAATCATCTCTGGCAAAAATCACAAAGATACCGGCTGCAAAATAAAGAATACCGCAAAACCAGAAAGTTTTTTCGTAACCGAAATAAGAAACTACCAGACCACCGAGAACATTCCCCAGCATGATACCGCTCCAGTAAGCGGTCGGAAAGGGCACCCCACACCGGATTGAAGATCCCGTAAGCCAGCATCCCGGCAAAACTGAAGATCGACAGATACAATCCCCGGTCGCCTTCGCTGGCTATTCCCAAGCCTTCTTTGAGATACAGAGGCACAAAAGGCATCGCCGCACAAAAGCCTGACATCACCAGGATCTGTGAAAGTACCATCATCACCACATTGAGTTTCCAATGCCGGGTATGTTCCAGAGTCATTTTTCCAACCTCTATGATTCCGTTTTAAGCTGCGTCTTTAATATACTGCACAACACCACAATATTAAATATGTTTCCGGTCAAATCATCTTACTGCTACTGTCTGGTAAGCTCCTGCAAAGCATTTTTGAAAACAGGGAAATCTGCGGCTTTGATTTCTCCTGTTATGGTGATATTGGCGGCAAAGTCCTCTGATTTGACCGTAAATCCATACTGTAAAAAAAGATATTTCACCTGATCGTACAGATTGTAAGGTATGGTCATGGAAAATTCCTCCATGGGAACAAGTTCACATACTTCAGCATTTTCCAATGCAAGTCTGGCACAATCGGAGTACGCTCTGACCAAACCTCCTGTTCCCAATTTGGTTCCTCCGAACCAGCGGGCAGCAGTAATTATCACATTGGTAAGTCCGCTGCCCTTCAAGACCGCCAGCATGGGGCGTCCGGCGGTTCCGGAGGGTTCTCCGTCATCAGAACACCCCATGATATTCCCCTGGGGTCCGGTGATAAAAGCATAAACGATATGCCCGCCGTTATCATAGCGTTCTTTCTGAGCATGCCAGAAAGCTTTGGCAGACTCCGGAGAATCCACAGGAACCGCTTCGGCTATAAACCGGGAATTTTTGACCATGAATTCTGCAACAGACGGTTTCTTCAATATCAGCATGCCCATAATATAATCTGCTCCCGGAAAAATCTGCGACTTACCATTAAAACACTTCCTCATCAAGCCGGTCAAAGAACAGTTTCATAAATTTCAGCCGTTCCTCCCCCATACGGCGTCCCGCCAGAGTGAGCATAGTGCCGGGGAGATGACGGAGTTTCACCAGATACTCACGGTAAGCGGTATCTTCTTTGCTGTAAGCCTCCCCGGCAAGGGCTTCTTCTGAAGTGTTATGCACCCTTGCCCCGCAGGAACCGGCAAAAAGAAATGCTCTGCCAAGTCCGACTGCCCCCAGAGAATCCAGTTTATCGGCATCAAAAAGCACTTGTCCTTCCGGAGTTTGCGGCAATATTCCGTCCCGGTAGCGGTGACATCTGACGGCATCGACCACGGCTGCGGCAAATTCTTCCGGAACGCCTTCATTTTTCAGCAATTCTCCGGCTAATTCCGCACCGCGTACGGCGTGACAGATCTTTCCTTTGGATTCGTGTTCTTCCGGTCTGGCGCAATCGTGGAGCAAAGCGGCAAAGATCACGATTTCCCGGTCAGCTCCGGGAACTTCTTCAAGAAGTTTCTCGCAATTTTTCATCACCCGCAAAGTATGATCGTAATCATGACCGGCTCCGGAATCAAGAAGCAGGCGGCGGACTTTTTGTGAAAGCGATTCAAAAGCAGTTTTGAATTTCATTGTTTTTTCACATGTCCGGCAGCAGGAAGCAGCATGCCTCCGAGAGAATTCCCCAGAGTCATGACGCCGATGGTTCCGAGAGCCTTCCAGCTCCAGACATCTCCGGCTGAAAAATAATACATATTGGCAATACAGTGTTCGAATCCGCTCAAAATAAATATAGCTACGCAGAGAAAAAGTATCACGACCCGGATGTTTGGAGCAAGTTCATCTTTGCGCTTGAAACTTTCGACTGCAACATACATCAATATACCGCAGAAAAAAGAAAGTATCAGCCAGCTGGTAAAGGAATCACCCAATTTGGCGGCACATACATTGGCGATCCGCTCTCCGAAAGCCGGAAAACTTCTGGTCCGGCGCACCAACTGCCCCACGGCAAAACATCCGGCAAGATTACCGAGCCAGATCAGCAGCAATTCCCAAAGATAACGGGGAGTATTTCTGCCCTGAACGGCCAGATATCCTATGGCTCCGGTATAAAGTTTGAAGCCGTAACTTACGATCGTCAGCAAACCGAAACCGAACAAAAACGCTCCGATGACCGGATTAGGCACCGCCATACATACTGTTCCGGCAATACCGATGAAAATTCCGGCAAGAACAGCATTGAGAAAAATTTTTCCAGAACTCATTATCTTATGATCTCCCAAAGTTGTTTTTCTGAAATCACAGCTCCGCAGGAGTTCAGAAGTTCCTTCAACTCGCCTGATACTCCGCAGAATGTTACATTATTTCTGACATTCAGTAATGCCAGACCTTTGATGCCGCCGAGTTTGCCCATAAGCGGCTGGTTATTGAATTTATCATTCCAACACTCATCGTCCACGCCGGTCAGATCGATAACGGCACAGCATCCCAGCAGCGCAGAAGCTGCCAGCAATGCCGGAGTATTGACCGCCGGTGCGGCAAGGGTTATCCGGTATCCCCGTTCTTTCATCAGCACTCCGCAGGTAACGATATCCTGAACACGCATGGCAAAAAATGAATCGTTGAAAGCCGGATCGACCGGATTGTTTTCCCGACGGCAGCAATGTTCCAGCTGCGCGGCGCGGAATCCGCTGCCCATAAGTTCAAAAAGCAGAGTATGACTCCGGCATTTCATGATCGTTTCAAAGGTAAGCTGTGCCATGGGGCCGTCGTTGAAGTAATCCTGTACGGACTTCTCCACAGGATAAACGATCCCGTTTTTACAATCGCCGCTGCCGGCAGGTTTTATCAACATTCCCATTATGGCATCGCCGACCTCCCGCCGTGAAATCATACGGGAAAATATCCTGCCTTCCGGCATATTCCATGATCCGTGAGTTACCCGTTCGACCACATCTGCAGCAGGAAATTCCCGTTCCAGCATCTGTCTCAACAAATCACAGTTGCGGTTCTGCCATAGAGTGAAATCACTCCCCCACTCCAGAGCTTTGCCGGTATAACACTGTATCAGTTCATCTTTTACCTTTGCAAAAGTTTCCGCAGACGGCGGTTCAGGTTTGGAACCATTGTGCCATAACTGTTCCGGAGCAGGTACACGATCGGTACTTTCCGGTATGGTACTTCCCATATCCTTATTCTGCAGCTGCCTTACCAGCCATGCGTAGACATGTTCACGGGTGCGTCTGTTGTAGTTGTGGCTGTCTTCGTAATAGAAATGCTCCACTTTGTCTTCTGCATAATAAAGTTTGTAGACCTCTTTCAATTTGGGGATCTCATAATCAGGGTTCAAATTGGTCCAATCCCCGGTAACTCCCGGCAGCAGAATGGGACGCGGAGCAAGAGAACTGACTATATCAAAACTGGTAAGGCCGGAAGTACGGAGCAAAGGGCCTTCTTCACACATACATCCGCCGGCATAATGGAGCGAAAGCATACACACAGGACAAATCACTTTGATCCGCTGATCAAGAGCTGAAATAAACCAGGTCTGCGAAGCTCCGCCGGAAGCACCTGTACATCCTATGCGGCCGGGATCGACTTCCGGCAGAGAAACCATAAAATCCACCGCACGCATGCTGTTGGCAGTCTGAAGCCCGAAAGGCGATATGCCGTAATGATAGTTTTCCCGACGCATTGCCGTATCCCAGCGATGGGGAATGTCATTATTGTCATTGTACCCCACCATGTCGTAAGCGAATACTGCAAACCCAAGTCTGGCAAGTTCCATGCAGCGCATGACCACTCCGCCGTCCGGTGCATGGTGGACCCTGCCGTTCGGCCAATGCCCGTGAGGACAGAGTACACCGGGCAGCTTTCCGGAAAAATGCTCCGGCATGAAAAGATTTCCGGTAAGCCTCAATCCGGGGAGAGTACGGATCACAACATTTGAAACGGCCACTCCGTCTATCGACCGCAGAGAAGTTATTTCCGGTTCAAGCGGCAAAAAATCTATTCCGGGTTCCAATCCTGCGCTGAGTCTGATCCGTCTGACAACTGAATCGCGCAAACTCCGGTGCTGTTCCTGTGAAGCCGGGATCCCGGCTTCATGGGCAAAGCTGCCGAATTCTGTATTGAAAAGGCGGCGATCCATGCAGGACTCATAATTTTCTCCGAAGCCGTAAGGAACGACCGGCGGTCTTTCGCTGCTCATAAAATCACCTGTTATTTTATGGTCAACATACCATCTGCAATGACTGCAGTACGCTGAAAATCCAGAGCATTTATGTTCAATTCATGACCGTAAGGGAATCCGTAATAGACCGGACAATTCAATTTTTCCGCCATTCTGCGGAAGAAATTCAATTTTGCCTCCTCAGTCGTAAAACTGCGGGAAAAATGACACAACACCACCCCGGCAGCCTTATCAAAAAATCCCGTATTCAAAAGAGAATTGAAGTGGCGCATCAATTCTCTTTCTTTACGGCGGACACATTCAAGGAAGATCACCCGTCCGGCCGGATCGAATTTGAATTCACCTTTGTTCATAAGATTGAGCATGGCAAGATGTCCGGCATAGATCCTGCCGGAGCATTTTCCGGGCCGCAAAGCAGTCAATTTTATGGAAGGCGGAGTTTCTTTGTGCAGTACTGCCTTCAGGTATTCTATGGATTCATCCTCGCATTTGACCAGAGTACAGAAATTGGGTCCCTGGATCGGATATCCCGCTCCCTTTGAGATCATAGCAGTGGTAACGCAAGTGATATTGCTGAACCCCATAACTACCGGATCGTTCTTTTTTTTCAGTTCCGACCAATCCATTCTTGCGACCACATCCTGTGCGCCTTTACCGCCTCTGGTGGAAATTATCATATCCACTTCAGGATCACACCATGCTGCTTTGAAATCCGCCATCCGTTTGGGCAGCGGGATGGATTTACGGTTTTCCGGAGCTTTATCAAAGGTATGCGGCATGACCTTGACTTTAAGTCCGGCGCGCTCCAGCATCATGAGGCCGAGGCGGACCTGTTCTGCATTGGGAATACTTGCAGCAGTCAATACTGCAACCGTCTTTATATTTTCGGGGAAAACTCCCTTCAACCGGTCGAGATCGACTTTTCTGCCGCCATTATCCAGAAATTCCGGATCTGCCGGAGATGCCGTTACAGCATTTGCTACTGATACAGACATGATAACTCCCGTCAAATGTATGCTCACATTATTTCCGGCACATCAATAGTCAAAGTATTAAGGCCATCAGTAAGGACTTCTTTTACAGCCTGAGCCAATTTGAGCCGTCCGGGAAGCAGCTCCGCCGGAGCATTGAGAACAGGACATTCACGGTAAAATGCGTTGAAACCTTTGGCAAGATCCAGCAGGTAATCCACAACTCCGGAACAGTCCCGTTTTTCTCCGGCATTGCGGAGCACTTCGGGATAGTAGAAAAGTTTCACAGCCAGATCACGCTCTGCGGCATGATCGTGAAGCGACCAATCAGCTTCACCGACTGTGAGTCCACGCTCTGCGATCTTACGCTCGATAGATCCGACACGGGCGCAGACATACTGTACATAGGGGCCGGTATCACCTTCAAAACGCAAACTTGCCTGGGGATCAAATATCATAGTGGTACGGGGATTGAATTTCAAAAGCATGAACTTCAAAGCTCCGAGTCCGATGATCTCACCGCGGCGTTCAAGTTCCTCTTTGGGGATTTCCGGATCGCGTTCTGCACAGGCGGCAGCGGCAAGTCCGGACATTTCGTCAAAAAGATCGTCGGCATCGACCACAGTTCCCTCACGGCTTTTCATCTTGCCGCTGGGCAGATTGACCATGCCGTAAGAAAGATGGAAACAACGCTTTGCCCAATCATATCCCAGACGGCCGAGCATTTCAAAAAGCATCTTGAAGTGGAGATTCTGTTCATCTCCCACCACCCAGATAAGTTCTTCGGGTGTATAGTCGTTGAATTTCCGCAAAGTTGTTCCGAGATCTTGAGTGATATAAACGCTGGTTCCATCGGAACGCAGAACCACCTTGGTTCCCATCTTGCCCAGATCGCATATCACAGCTCCGTCTTCCCGTTTGGTGAAAACACCCTTTTCAAGTCCCTGCTGAACCACATCTTTACCCAACAGATAGGTTTGGCTTTCAAGGTAGGTATGATCGAAGTTGATCCCCATGCGGGTATAAGTTTCCGCAAATCCTTTGAACACCCATGAATTCATCATTTCCCAGAGTTTGCGTACTTCCGCATCTCCGGCTTCCCATTTACGGAGCATTTCCTGAGCGGAACGCCCAAGTTCGGTTTCCAGAAAGAGTTCATCATTATCTTTATCGGCAAATTCCGGATGCGCTTCACGGAGTGCTGCCAGTTCTTTGGAAAGTTCTGTATTGAACTTCACATAGAAATCGCCAACCAGATGATCTCCTTTTTTGCCGCAGCTTTCAGGAGTGACACCTTCGCCGAAACGCTGATAAGCCAGCATGGATTTGCAGATGTGGATACCGCGGTCATTGACCAGATTGATCTCGATGACATCATGCCCCAGGCGTTTAAGCAGAGAACCGAGGGTCATTCCGAGAGTATTGTTGCGGACATGTCCGAGATGTTGCGGCTTGTTGGTGTTAGGTGCGGAAAATTCGATCAGCACCCGGCGACGCTGATCCTCCGGAAGCTGAACATTTTTCAGCAAAGACTTCACATCTGCTGCTCCTGCGGCAAAAAGAGCCGCCGGAGTGAGAGTGATATTGACGAAGGCTTTGACCGCCGCAACTTTGGCAATATCAGCATGTTGTTCCAAAAATTCAGTAACTGCAGCTACTGCACCATCGGGGCCGCCGCAAAACTTGGCTATTCTGAAACAATTAATGGTAAAATCCCCTTCCTGACCTGCGGGGCAGGCCTCAAGAGAAAGGGGCGACTGAGCCGGAAAAGCGGGAAATTTTGACCGCAAAGCGGTCTCCAATTCATTGAGGAATTTCATAATATCTCTTTCTTTCACAAAGTTGTTTTCAAAACAGTAGTTTCTCCATCGTCCAGCACCCGGATGCGGTAACGGCCGAACCCGGCCGGTACAAGTCCGCTGCGGCCGATTTCCAGTTCACAACGCAAAGCACCGTCATCACTTTCAATAACGGTTCTGCCGTTGACAGCAGTAATAAGGTGAAAACTGCCGTCAGGAGAAGTATCATCGCGCCAAGTGTCAACAAGCCGCAGTTCGCTGACGCGGAAATACTGGGAATTGTTCACCAGCTGATATTTACGGTTATAATCCGCCTGTCCGGTAACACCGGGTATACGGGGAGAATTACGGTTGAAAAAATCGGTGGCAGCCAAACCTTTTTCCAAATGCAGTTCTCTGGATTTGCCATCTTTGCCAACCCTTCCCCAGTCACTCAAACGGTAAGTGGTATCGCTGTTCTGCTGGATTTCCAACAGCAGATTGCCGCCGCCGATAGCGTGAAGCATGCCGGCAGAAATAAAATAAGCATCTCCAGGTACTGATCGATGACACTGAAGCAGCTGCTCAACTTCAGGCGAATTGACCTTTTCCTGAAATTGCAGCCGGGTCGCTTTGGAATTAAGTCCGGCCATTATCCGCGCGCCCCTGCGGGCGGCGATAACATACCACATCTCAGTCTTGGGTTCAGAACCATCAGCAAATTTGCGGCAGGAATTTTCGTCAGGATGCACCTGCAAACTCAATCTGTCACCGGCATCAATAAGTTTTATCAATAAAGGAAATCTGCTCACATCTGCAGCACGGGAACCGATAAGAGCGCGTCCGTAATGAGCCACCAGCTGTGACAAAGTGACCCCGGCAAGTTCACCTTCAGCGACCTGGCTGTCAGCACCCTCCCGGTCAGAAAGTTCCCAGGACTCCCCGGTCTTGATATCGGCTGGTGTTTTTCTTTCCAGCAGCTCTCCCAGCAAAGTCCCACCCCACGGGCGTTCTTTGTATATGGGAGTAAATTTCAATGGAGCAAGATTGGTGATTTCAGGAAAAACTGTCATGCCTGTTCCTCCAAACTGTATTTTTTGCAAATCTCAACAAACTCCGGATCCAGACGGGAGATCCGGCCGTTGCGGTCGACCGCTCCCAGAACGACATATCCTTCTGCCAGCAATTCACCATCACGGAGCACTCTGGTAACGATCTTGATCCTGACTCTGGTTATTTCAGCTACTGCCGAACTGAAAGTCAGCAGATCATCATATCGGGCAGGAGAACGGTATTTGCATTGAGCTTCGACCACCATGAGCAGCCAGCCCCGTTTTTCCAATTCGCTGTACGGCAAACCGCAATCCCTGAGCATTTCGGTACGGGAACGCTCAAAAAACTCCATATAATTGCCGTAGTAGACAACACCCATCTGATCGGTGTCCCCATAGGAAACACGGTAATTGGAATCGTGATACATGATCAAACACCTGCTTCTGCGCGTTTTTTTCTGACAATGGCGGCAATAGTTTCCACGGTTTCTTCCAGAGTAAGTCCGGAACTGTCGACCGTAACTGCATCAGCAGCAGCTTTGAGCGGCGAAACAGCTCTGGTGGAATCTTGAAGATCCCGTGCCTCGATTTCCTTTTGCACATCTTCAATGGCAGCACCGGCAGGAACTTCCCCCTGGATCATACGCCGTCTGGCCCGTTCAAAAGCTGAAGCAGTCAGAAATATTTTCACCGCCGCATCAGGAAATATGACAGTACCGATATCACGGCCTTCCATAACGATCCATCGTTTTTCCGCACTCTGCCGCTGCACCGGCAGCAAAAAAGCACGGACTGCAGCTTGTTTGGCGACGAAACTTGCATCTGCAGCACATTGGGAACTTCTCAGGGCATCTCCGGGATCATCGCCGTCCACCAGCAGTTTTCCTGCCTTGAATTCAAATTTTATACTGTCCAGAAATGACTGTTCCACAGGATCGATGGAAACACCTTTTTTCCTTGCCGCCCAAGCAACTGCCCGGTAAAGACTTCCGGTATTGACATGGGTAAAACCGAGCATATTGGCCAAAGCGGAAGCCACACTGCTTTTTCCTGCTCCGGCAGGCCCGTCAATAGCTACGACCGTTGTACTCATTGTTTCAGTTCCTCCCCAAATCCGGTTAATAAAAAAAGTCCGACCCGATTGTCTGTAAACAATCCGCCGGACTCATATTGAAGACGATACTGCGGCAAACCGATCCTGAACCGGCAACCTGAGTGCAGAAAGAGCAACTTGCAGCTTTTGACAGTACCGTCATTAAACACTTCGCTGCGGATTAATGTCCGCTGCGGCCTTTAAGACGGCCGCTTTTCAAAAATCCTTCATAATTACGCATAGTCAGATGAGATTCCAACTGACTGACAGTATCCAGAACCACGCCTACCATAATCAGCAGACTGGTACCTCCGAAAAACTGGGAAACCATGAACGGGATGTCGAATTTCTTGTACAGGAACATGGGAAAGAGAGCCAGAACCAACAGGAATACAGCACCTCCGGCCGTAACTCTGGTCATGGTGGCATCAAGAAAATCCGCAGTAGGCTGTCCGGGGCTGATGCCGGGAATATAAGAACTTTCTTTCTTGAGATTGTCGGCGATCTGCAGCGGATTGAACTGGTTGGCGACCCAGAAGAAACAGAATATCAGAATAAGAGCACCGTAAACGACCATATACCCGGCTCCATCCTGACGGAACATGGTAGTCAGAGTGATCCACACGCCGCCGTATTTGGTGGCCAGAGTCTGGAATATGAATTCGGGAACCATCATGATCGCTCCGGCAAAAATGATCGGCATGACATTAGCGAAGTTGACCTTGAGCGGCATGTAGGTGGAACCGGTATTCATGCTCTTGCCGACGGTCTTGCGGATCATCTGGATCGGAACCCGGCGATACCCCTGAGAAAGGAGGATCGTAGCCGCAGTAACCGCACAGAAAACCACCATGAGCAGCAGCAGCTGTACAGGACCGAAAGTAGCTCCTCCGGGAGTCTTTCCGGCTGCAGCCATCTGCACAAGTTCGATAATGGAATGGGGAAGTCTGGAAACAATTCCAATGGTAATGATCAGAGAAACACCATTACCTATACCGCGTTCGGTGATCTGTTCACCGAGCCACATAAAAACCATCGTGGTACAGGTCAGAACCACAGTATTGACCAGTACAAAAATGGTGCTGTTGCCAATGTAAAGAGGTGTCGCAGGAGCAGGAAGTCCGATACGGCTGGGATCGATCATAGCCACGGCGACCATAATACCCTGAATAAGACAGACGACAATGGTCAGATAGCGGGTCCACTGGGTGATTTTGGCACGGCCGGACTCGCCTTCACGCTGAATTTTTTCCAACTGCGGCAGAACGGGAACCAGCAGCTGCATGATGATCGATGCGGTGATATAGGGCATGATGCCCAGTGCTCCCAATGCAAAGTGGGTCAAAGCACCGCCCGAAAAGAGGTCGATCATACTCATAACGCCGCCGCTCTTGGAAGCCAGATTCTGAACGAATTTCTCCAGAGCCGCCGGATCGACACCGGGGCATGGAATGCTGCTGGCAAACCGGACCAAAACGATGATCAGCGCAGTGAAAAGCAGACGGTTACGCAGCTCCTTGACCTTGAAAACATTGAGAAATGCCCGCCACATATTAATTTATTTCTTTCTGTTGGTTTATAACAAATACTCCGGGACACCGGATTTCCGGTGTCCCGGGACACTATAGAAGCGTCAGCCGATTACCTCGACTTTGCCTCCGGCAGCTTCGATCTTGGCGATCGCAGCCTGAGAGAACGCATCAGCCTTGACAGTTACTGCCTTGGTGATTTCACCATTGGCGAGAACTTTGATGGGAAGAGCAGCCTTGCCCAGCAGTTTCTTCGCACGCATGGTTTCATCATTGACCATATCACCGGCGTTGAAATTGGCATCAATAACGCTCAAGTTCACCAGCTGGTAAATGATCCGGTCAGCGTTTTTGAAGCCCCGCTTCGGCAAACGCCGGAAAAGCGGGATCTGACCGCCTTCAAAGAAGGGACGGATAACCGCGCCGGTACGGGACTTCTGTCCCTTATCGCCGCGGCCGGCGGTTTTGCCCAGTCCGGAGCTGTCACCGCGACCAACCCGTTTACGGGCCTTGCGGGAGCCGGGAGCCGGACTCAAATTGTGCAGTTTCATAACTTAGAACTCCGGATTAGTTGTTTTCGGTTTCAGCCGGAACTTTTTTCTC
The DNA here is from genome assembly GCA_017504125.1 of Lentisphaeria bacterium. GTDB lineage: Bacteria > Verrucomicrobiota > Lentisphaeria > Victivallales > Victivallaceae > UBA1784. The sequence continues at coordinate 573 of JAFVRT010000342.1, read as the reverse complement.
CGGCACAGCCAGACCGCGCTTGGCATATGCCTCCTCACGGGTAGTGAGAGCAGCGATAGCGGCGAAAGTAGCCTTGGCAACATTGATGGAGTTGGCCGCACCGAGAGATTTGGCCAACACATCTTTGACACCGGCGAGTTCGAGGATGGCGCGCATGGCACCGCCGGCGATCAAACCGGTACCGGAACTTGCCGGACGCAGCAGAACACGGGCTCCACCGAACTTGGCTTCGATTTCGTGCGGAATGGTGTCGCCATTCATGGGAATGGTCACCAGGTTCTTGTGTGCAGCCTCGCTGCCCTTGCGGATAGCGTCTGAAACTTCATTAGCTTTGCCGTAGCCATAGCCGACCCGGCCTTTACGGTTGCCAACCACCACCAGAGCGCCGAAACTCATGTTTTTGCCGCCTTTGACGACCTTGGCACTGCGGTTGATGGAGATCACATTTTCATCAAACTCGCTGACGACAGCGGGTTCGTTGTCACGTTCACGTCTTGCCATAATCAGTTCCCTTATCCTTAGAACTTGAGACCATTCTCACGGGCAGCTTCGGCGATAGCCTTGATGCGGCCG
>JAFVRT010000341.1 GCA_017504125.1 Lentisphaeria bacterium | reverse complement strand
CCTTGCCGCCGGCCGCTTCCGGATCATCGACATACCTGGAGTATACCACTTCAACATTGAGCTGCGAGAATATGGGGAAGTCAAAAAAGCGTTTTCCCGCGAACTGATCCGGAACCGGGATCTGTTTTGACATAATATCCAGATGCTGTTTCAATTTTTTCTTGTACGCTTTGATATATTTTTCGTTGCCGTAGCGGTAAAAGGCCCTGGTGTAATTGGCGGCATAGCGTTCAAAGAGCTTCTTTCTGTCACTTTTCAGCTGCAGTTTACGGTGGAGTTCCAGAGCCGCTTCATCGAAACTGATGCGTTCAATGCCGATCCGGTCGAGTATGACACGGTTGCTGCCTGCGGCTTTTTCTGCTTCGGCAAAGATCTTTTCTGAATCTTCAAAGAATTTTCTGGTAAGGTAGGAGGCCCCGATACCGATAGAACCGATATTGCCGCTTTCTTTTTTCATCGCTTCAGTAATGAAATCCAGCAGTTTTGTCATGGCGTTCGCTGCAGGACCGTAATAGTGATGCATGAAGTCCGCTATTATCTTTTTTTCGTCCTGAAAAGGATCGGTCATCAGTTTGGCTGTCAGGTAGTTGGTGAGGTCATAAAAATTCTGTGCGCTGATCAGATTGCCCCCCATGACAGATTCGCTTTCGCCGAAGATCCTTTTTACATTGTGGTTGGCATAGAAACGCAAATTGGGAGCCAGAATCGAAACAGGGGTATAGGGAAAATTCCGCCGCTGATTGTAGATCGTCCAGTAGTCCCATATCTTGATAGGAGTTCCGAAACGGCTCCACCCCAGGAACTGTTTGCGGGCAGTCCGGTTGTTAGGATGATCTATGGGGCGCATGCTGTCACGGTTTACATTACTGACGCTGGAAAATTCACCGCCCAACTGAGCAAGCTGGATCAGGACATTTTTACGGGGAGCGATGTTACGCAGCGGAGCCTGTTCGGTATGTTCGTAGGCAAAGGTCTGGAGCTGCATGTCAGGATATGCTTTGGCAAGTTTATCCGCGATGGCATTGGTGAACTCAAGCATAGCACCGGAGTAACCGCCGTACCGTTTGGCAGCTGCCAGACAATTGGAGCAGACACATTTCTGAGTGTTGTCATTGGCAGACAGGTCGATTATACGGGAGAACGGTCTGTTTTGTGACTTCAGCAAAGCCCGTTCCGTTTCTATTTTTTTTACCATTTCGTTGAAAATAAACTGCTGTGAGTCAGGCTGAGTGAGGCAGAGCTGGCCGGGACCGACGCCGGAAACCGGAAGCAGGCGTCTGCCGTTAGTATGGAGCGACAGCCATTGGGGTTTGTCTTTGGGGAATTTTGAAGAATAAAGATGATAGGTGTGGCAGCTCTGGTCATCGACAGTTTTGGCATACCACCCCCATTCCGGACCGCCCCAGATCGCGCTGTTGAGCTTGAAACGGACATTATATTCGACTCCGCCGCGGGTATTATAACCGCGGTAGAAGTAACGGCCTTCAAAAAACGGTTTTCCGGCGCGTTTGAAGTTGTCGGGAATGATTATTTTCTTTTTGACGGGAATAAATTCTGCATCGAAGGAAAGAAAACGGTATCCGAGAGCGTGTTCCAGAAATTCTCCGCAGGCGTAGAGCATACCGTTGGGAACTCCGCCTGAAATAAGTATGCCTTCGGGAACTGTACGCACATCCCAAGCCTCATCAGGCAGCGCAGTATTTCGTTTGACGATGATCGCTTTTTTGCCGGGAGCAGCTTTTTTTACGATTTCAAGGTTGAGCCCTGAGATCTTTTTTATGTACAATGCGGTATCTGCTGCAGCTTTCTTTTCTGTGGGCAGCGCATTTGCGGCACATACGATCTGCCATGAATTATCGATTTCCAAACCGGAAACAACAGCCGTCAGGCTCAGAAGTACCGTAATAAGTAGAGAGTTAAGTTTCATTTTGTTGTTGTTCCTTAGAGTGTTGCTTACTGCTGTTGTTCTTTCGGGGCCATGGTGTAGCCGCTGCTGATGAAGTTTTCGTAATAATTTTTTGCTTTCCATGCTTTGGCTTCAGGAGCATAGGGCTTGTCTTTGATCTGAGCGTAGGTTTCGGAAGCCACATGGTGGTCAAAATAATAGTTGTTGGAACGGCGGTTGTTGCGGAGCGGCACGGCAGAAGAAACTACAGGCCGGGTACGCATCTCGCCGCCGGGATGACGGTAAGCCAGATGTGAGGATTCTGAAATATAGGGGCCGTCGTTTGAAGGCTTCCAGATATCGGACATGAGGAATGCGGAGCCCGGCTTTATGACGATACTGGGTTTTTTAGCCTTGGTAGACCAGAGGGGCGCGGGTAAATAGCCGCAGAGAAAACGGCTTACTCCGTAATGCCACTCCTCAGTATTCATTTCAGCCGGGCAGGCGAAGATACTTTTCCGCCATTTGACTTTGTTGCTGAAATCCATCTGCATACCGCTGTGTCTGGAGATGATAGCGTCCCAGAAACCTGCCCGCCATGAATCGCCGTAGGTCATGTAGTAAGGTACGATCCAGTTGGTTTCCTCATTATAGGTCTGGATCATGGAACCTATGGATTTCAGATTGTTGACACAGGCAATGGAGTGAGCCCTGCTTCTCGCCTGCTGTAGTGCCGGTAACAATAATGATGCCAGTATTGCGATGATAGCTATGACTACCAACAGTTCGATCAGGGTGAACAGGACTTTTTTCATATTTCACTCCATTGTTTTGTTTTTGCTGTATCAACCAGCGTATTCGTTCATGACCTTGCGGATCGCTTCAGCGGACTTTTCGAGGGCCTCAGCCGGCGACAGCAGGAACGAGTGTGATCTGGTCATGACCCGCTTGTACATGATATCTTCACAGTTGGGAGTATCGTGTTTGACATACATGGTTTCAGGGATGTTCCAGATACGGTGTTTGTAGAGAGGTGTGCCCCAGCCGGTTCCCAGCGGCAGACCTTCAGCTGCCAGAGCTGCCATGATCATTGCCCGGTCGACACCTTCGTGAAGTTCGTCGAGTTTCAGCAGCCATGAAACGAAGTAGTAACCGCGGTCATCATCATCGTAGGAGGACTTCTGGAGCATGATGCCGGGAACATCTTTGATCATTTCGCTGAAAAGTTTGGCATTCTGCTGGCGTTTTTCAAACAATTCCTTTTGATGAGCCAGCTGATCGTAGATGATCAGAGCCTGGAAATCAGTAAAACGGTACTGGTGGCAGAGCAGAGAAGGATCAGGGGTGGTTCCGGGGAACATCCTTGAAGAACCGATGTGAGAAAGACGGTGGATCTTGTCGCAGAGTTCATCACTGTCGGTGGTGCAGCATCCTCCTTCACCGGCGGTCATCAGTTTGGAAAGCTGGAACGAGAAACTTCCCACTTCTCCGTAACTGCCGATACCTTTGCCCTTTTGTTTGGTTCCGTGAGCGTGGGCGCAATCTTCAATGACATAGAGGCCGTGGCGTTTGGCGATGTCCATGATAGCCGGCATGTCGGCCAATGCAGAGTAGAGATGCACCGGGATTATGGCTTTGGT
>JAFVRT010000340.1 GCA_017504125.1 Lentisphaeria bacterium | reverse complement strand
GCTGGGCCATTGACGGTTCTCAATGGCTACGGCTGACGGGTAAGTATATTTAGGATTCATCGGAGCGTTTTCCTTATATAAAATATTACTGTTCAACAAAAAAATGAGAAAATTTTTCCGGGGATATTTTATTTACCGCGACCGTATATCGGAACTCCGGAACCGATGTCTGAGTTTCAGACCATCATCAGCAATGACGACACGGCCGCGCACCACAGTCGGAGACCGGGAAGGCACAGCCGGTTATTGAGCAAGATTGTTCCGGAATTTTTCATAGAGAAAATATACCACCGCTTCAGCAAAATATCAAGTTTTTTTAAAACAATTATGCCGGAAAAGCCGTGTATAACGGAAAATTTGCCGGAATATCGATAAAAAAGCAGAATTTTTTCATCCTTGAATATAAAACAGATGTCAAGCATATTACGCTGGGGATACATTATCCGGTATTCACCGGCAGTACGATCCCCATGTGGACGGCATGCGGAGAAAAGATTATTTCCTATTCCCCATCGCCGTACTCGGCCTGAAAAAATCGGGCTTGCCGGTAAAAAAGGTTCCTGCAGAAAATTTCCGGGAGTTACCGGGAAATTTGCCGCACTGTAGCTGGATTTTACCCGTTCAGGAAAACAGGGCCGACTTTGGCTGTCCCATGAAAAATTGATAAAATTGGAAAAAAACGGCATACAGGTTTTTCTGTACCTCAAAAAAATTTTCTGCTGAGGAACTCAAAACTCTGTCGCACAGCCGGTCCCCGCTTGATGCGGCTTTCCGGAAGTACATCATACCCCCCAACTGGCAGCCCGGAGCATGGCTGCTGCATTGTCAAATGAGTCGATACTGCCGAAAATTATGCCACAAGCCGATGGAAAGCTCCGGTAATATAAGACCGCTTCTGCCGCTGCGGCGGCATGGCATGAAACTGTAACGGTCTGTTACATGGGACATAAGGTGTCATGATTTATTTCCCTTTCAGTTTTTTTAGAATTTCTGCAGCATTGGTATCCGGTTTTACTTTGGGCATGACATCTGTGATGACACCGGTTTCATCAATGATAAAAGTGGTACGGACAACACCGAAAGAAACCTTGCCGTAGAGTTTCTTTTCCTGCCATACACCATAGGCCTTTATTGCGATGAGTTCCGGATCTGAGAGCAGAATAAAAGGCAGATCATATTTTTCTGCAAATCTGCGATGACTTTCAACAGAATCCTTGCTGATGCCGATGATCACGATATCCTGCTTTTTGAAATCCTCAAAAGATTCCGCAAAAGCGCAAGCCTGCCTGGTGCAGCCGGGAGTGTTGTCTTTAGGGTAAAAATAGAGAACAACTTTTTTCCCGCGGAAATCTGCCGGAGAAATCATGTTGCCGTCTTTATCCGGCAGACAAAATGCCGGAGCTTTATCACCGATGTTCATCAATAAAACTCCTTGAATTCAATTGAATGGCAAAACGCTGTCAGACGGAGCATGCCAGTCTGTGCGGGGAGAAAGAGAAAATGTCCCCGCCTTGGCTCCGTCGGGCATAGGGTTGCGCTTGAACTGCTGGCTTTGGAACCTGCGCCAGAAAATCTGCAGGACTCTTGAGATCTCTGCTGCGGGGAAATCATCTTGGAACACATGTTCCGCAGCTTTTTGCAGAAACTCCGGAGATGCTCCGTATTTGACAGTATACCAGAGGAAGAAATCGTGAAGATCATAGCTTCCAACCAGTTCCTCAGTATGCTGTGCTCCGGGGAGCAGCTCAGGAGAAACCGGAGTTGCAACCACATCTTTGAGGATCGCTCCGCTTGCCGGAGATGCAAAGTTTTCTGCATAAAAAGTTACCAGATGACGCATAAGGGTTTTGGGAATGGAACCGTTTACGCCGTACATTGCCATTTGATCTCCGTTGAATGTACACCAACCGAGAGCCAACTCCGAAAGGTCCCCGGTACCGACGACGATTCCTGAAAGTTCATTGGCCAGATCCATAAGTATTTGAGTCCGTTCACGGGCCTGACTGTTTTCGTAAGCAACATTGTGATTTCCGGGATCATGCCCTATATCTTTGAAGTGTGCAGTCACAGCATCCGCAATGGGGATCTCCCGCAGTTCTGCGCCGAACGATATTGCCATTTTCTCAGCATTGCTTCTGGTGCGTGAAGATGTTCCGAATCCCGGCATGGTTACTGCACAAACTGTATCAGGAGCAAGACCAAGTTGTTTGCAGCACTCCACACAAATCAGAAATGCCCAGGTCGAATCCAGTCCGCCCGAAAGGCCGATCACCAGTTTTCTGGAGCCGGTACATTTGACACGGCGTGCAAGGGCCGTGCTTTGGATCATGGTGATTTCCCGGCAGCGCAGAGCGAGTTCTGTTGTGTTTTCCGGCACGAAAGGATTTTTGGGCAGTTTAAGTTCCTGCCAATCAGGAGATGCCGGGATCATGCCGAGGATGACAGGCGCGGCGTACCGTTCTTGAGTAAAAACATTTGAAATATGTTCTCTGATACGGCGGAACTCCGTCATGCGGGGGAGTATGTCGGCATAGATCAGGGAACTTGCAGCTGCAAGCGGCGTATTGCATGCAGCTTTCCGGCCGTTGTTGAAAATAACCGCCCTGCCGCCGCAGACCATGTCGGTACCGGATTCGCCTGTGCCTGCTCCGGCACTTGCAATCGCTGTGAGTGTACGGGAACTTAAAACTTTTATCTGTTCTTCGCGTTCCCGCGAGGCTGCAGCGAACTCTCCGTCGCAAGTCGGATTGAGGATCAGCTGAGCTCCCCGTACTCCGAGGAGTTCCGCAGGAGTACCGGGGGCGAGCAAGTCGCTTCCCACGCTTATTCCGAACCGGAGTTCATCTGCTTCAAAAATAAGGTCTTTACCGCAGGGGACCGTATCATTGTCAAGAAATATTGCAGAACCGTCCAGTTGGGCAAATGAAGTGAAAAGAGGATTTTCAACACTATATTTGCCGCAGATGCCGGCAATTCTGCCATTGTGAAATACTGCGGCACAATCATACACTCTGCCGCAATAAAACAAAGGAAATCCGGCAACAACGGCACATTCACATGACGATGTGAACTTTTTTATTTCCTGTATTGCTTTTTGAACTCCGGATATCAGATGTGATGAACCGAAAAGGTCGCCGCATGAGGCTCCTGTGATACACAATTCCGGAAATAATATCACGCCGGCTCCATGACCTGCAGCCTTATTGCACAAATCGATGATTTGGGTGATATTGTACTGTATATTTCCGGGGATCAACTCCGGAACTGCGGAGGCAATACGATATGAAGTAAACATTATTTTTACCTTGATTTAGCAGTTATCTGGCAGATTTTTTCTGTTTTTCTATTTCAGCTTTTCGCTTTTTTTCGAGTTTTGCTTTGCGTTCCCGTTCGATCTTAGCCTTTCGCTCTCTTTCGAGTCTTGCTTTGCGTTCCCGTTCGATCTTAGCCTTTCGCTCTCTTTCGAGTTTTGCTTTGCGTTCCCGCTCGATCTTAGCCTTTCGCTCTCTTTCGAGTCTTGCTTTGCGTTCCCGTTCGATCCTTGCTATTTCTTTGTTGATAGCGGAGTGAAGTTTGCTGTCATAGCCCCATTCTCTGCCGCGGATGGATTTTGACCGGTTTATCATATTCCGAGCATCATAAAAACGCTTTTGCAAAAACAGCACTTTTGCCATATTGGTGTATAATTGAGCAGAATATGATGCTGAACGACCCCGGACGGATTCCGCATCACGCAGCTGCTGATAAGCTCCTTTCAAATCCTGCATGGCAATTTTCAATTCGCTGCCGAGAAATGCCATATCCATAACACTTTCGGCCGGGAGCTGTTCGATATTGCGGTGATGGTTCAGATATTCAAAGGCTTGTTTGAACTTTTTCTGTGCCTGCAGCATACCGGCAACAGCCAGTACCCCCCGTCCGCGGATCCCCGGCAAAGTAGTTTCATCATTGATCAGAGTTTCATAATATTTCTGTGCCGCAGAATAATTTTTGCGCAGTTCTGCGATTTTTCCCAGGCTGATAAAGGCTTCAGCAGTCATGACGGGGCTGCTATTGAGGTCTGCTGCTTTCCGGAATTCTTTGGCGGCATCATCATATTTTTTCTGAATAAGCAGTATTTCTCCGCACATAAGACGCACTCTTGCCTGGTGGTACGGGGTATTGCGGTTCCGGTGAACCGGTGTCTGAAGCAGGGCCGCAGCTTCAGCGTATTTTTTCATTGAAATCAGAGCAGCGGCTTTGCCGTAGAGAGAATAATTTTTCATAGAGGGCTGATTGCCGCTCTTTATGGCTTCGTCAAAAAGTTTCAGAGCTTCGGCATATTTACCGGCATCAGCTGCTTTTACGGCTGCTGAATGGGCATTAAGCCATAATTCATAAGGCATTTTTTTCTCCGGAACTTCTTTTTGGGGTATCGAAGCTGCCGCTTTTGTGGCTGCAGGCTTTGATTTTGTTCCGGCAACGGGGGATTTGGCAACAGGCTGCGTCGTGTCTTTTCTTTGCTTCTTTTCCTTTGCCGGAGAAAGTTGTTTTGTTTCCGGAGCAGCGAACAGAACAGCTGCTCCGGCGATCAATGATAAGAAAGAAAGGGTATTTTTCATAGTAGCACCTCAGGTTATCCGTCAAGATGTGAAAGACCATCAATAAATTTCAAATATTCTTTGGTACGCAAAAGGGACATGACATGTTTTTCCAGTTGACGCACCCTTTCACGGGAAAGTTTCAGCCGTGTACTTATTTCTGTCAGCGGCAGCGGTTTTTCTCCGAAAAGTCCGAAGCGGAACACGATGATCTGCCGTTCCCGTTCCGGCAGCGTATTAAGCATTTCATAAAGTTTATCGTACAGCAGCTTTTGGGCGTAATTGCGCCATGGTTCACTTTTTTCTGCCGGAGCGATGAGATCATCAAGTGAAGCAGTACCGTTTTCATCATCGCCGACAGGAGCCTGAAGCGATATACACTGTGCAGCCATTTTACGCATTGCGCTGACTCTGGCTGTGGGTAATTCGAGAAGTGAGGCGAGTTCTGAATTTTCCGGTTCCCGGCCTTCATTCTGGATAAAGCGTTGTTCTGCTTTGTACATATTCTGAATGGCCTGTATCATGTGCTGCGGCAGCCTCACTATCCGCGATTGTTCAGCCAGAGCTTTCAGAATATAATGTTTTATCCACCAACCGGCATAAGTGGAAAATTTATTGCCGAGTTTGAAATCAAAACGCTGTACAGCCACCATAAGCCCCATATTGCCTTCCTGGATGAGGTCATTCAGCGCGACATTGCTTTCCCGGTATTTGACAGCGATACTGATGACGAGCCGCAGATTGATTTCCGCCATTTTCCGGTACAGATCGTCAAGTTCATCCCGGATCGACTGCAGAACATCCAGATTGCGGTTGATTTCTTTGCCGGACATGAGAAAACGTTCTTCGAGTTGAGCAGAAGAACCGGAATTCAACTTCCGGTAACCTGCGGCGGTTTGAAACAACTCGTCTGCAACGATCCCGTTCAGCCGGTAACGGCTGAGCAAAGCCTGCATTTCTGACCGTAAGACGGTACAATCACAGCCGGTTTTGAATGCAGATTCCAAAGCGGAATATTTTTCAGCTATTTCCTGCTGCCATTTCTGCAGAAAACTTTGTAAATCCGGAGCAGCAGATTCTCTGGAGCCCCGTAAAGATGAATAGAGAAAATAATCCTCCGGAGAAGACTCCCCGGAAAAACATGTTCCGAGAAAACGGCAATATTCCAATGCCGAAAAACCTAAAAGTCCCAATTGCCGTTCCATTTTTAATTGCACATCGTCAATGGCAGCGGCAATAGAGTTCAAAAGTTCCGGATCTACAGCTTTCATCCGGCCGATCTGGTTCAAATAGGAGTCCAGAGAGTCGTTGAAACCGGTCCCTTCATTTTTTGGCCTGTGTCTGGCTGAAGCGGGATTTTTTGTATTTTCCGGGATCATGAAAAATTTTTCAATCGAAGTTAACAAAAAACGCCGTTCCCGGAGTCAGGGATCGGCGTTTCGTAAAAAGTTCCATTGGGACACCACACAGAAGAAACGGCACGTTTTTT
>JAFVRT010000339.1 GCA_017504125.1 Lentisphaeria bacterium | reverse complement strand
ATATGCTGGGGCACAGCAACTGTGCGACCTCCGACAACAGCCGTCCTGAGAATTTCCGTCATTACAAGGATGCTCTCTTTAAAGAATTCGATGGTGATCTTGAGGCCATGAACAGAGCCAAGGGTACCGAATTCACAACCTGGAACGCCTTGTGGGTCCAGGAACAGCCCTATGAAACACGCCGCAGCATCCCCAACCCCGCAGTCAAGTACAATGAAGAATGGTACATGCACAAGACATCTGCGCCCACGCATCACCGTTCTTACATCAATCTTTCCGGTTTCTATGTGGGAAATTTCCTCTATCCCCAGTACGGAAAAAAGATCGAAGACTACAACAAGGCTCACAATACCAAATATGCCAGTTATGATGATGTGCGTCTTCCACGCCGTTATCCCGCCAAGGCCACCCCCAAGGAACGGGAAGACTGGGAATTCTTTGCCCGCGAGATCGTGAACCTGTTTTGGGTCAAAGTTGATGCCTCTCAGGATAAACTGTACCGCGAATTCATCAAAGCCAAATACAATACCATTGCCGCTGTCAACAAGATCTACAACAAGAAATACAAGTCTTTCAACGAGATCACTATCCCCCGTGAGATCCCGGCTCCCTATCACGGAGCTCTGATTTCCGACTATGCCGACTTCCTCAAAGGCTGGAGCGATCCCGTTACCCAGAAAATTCACAAAGCTCCTATCAACAATATCTATTTCGATGCTGTTGACTATCAGTTCCGTGATTTCCTGAAGGCCAAATTCAAAAATATTGCAGCTCTCAACAAGGCTCTCGGCACCAAGTATGCCGATTTCGATCAGATCGATCTGCCCCAGAGAGAATATCAGTTCAAGCAGATCATGGCTGACAAAAAGCATCAGCGTTGGGAATTCGCCACCCGTAACTTCAAGACTGTGTTCGATTACATCTGCTTGCAGGGACGCGGTATCATAAACACCACCATCTACTGTATTCTGGCTGTGCTCTGCGCGCTGACCTTCAACCCTCTGGCCGCTTATGCTTTGAGCCGGTTCCAGCTGCCTTCCACTTACAAGATCCTGCTGTTCCTCATGCTGACCATGGCATTCCCCCAGATGGTTACTCAGATCCCCAACTTCCTTATGATGCGTGAGTTGGGACTGCTGAACACCTTCGGTGCTCTGGTGCTGCCTGGTTTGGCCAACGGTTACAGCATCTTCCTGCTGAAAGGCTTCTTTGACTCCCTGCCCAAGGAACTTTACGAAAGTGCCATGCTTGACGGTGCTTCCGAAACCCGTATTTTCCTTCAGATCACCATGAGTCTTTCCAAGCCCATTCTGGCGGTTATCGCTCTCAGCGCATTCACCCATGCCTACAGCAACTTCATGATGGCTCTGCTGATCTGTCAGGATCAGAAGATGTGGACCTTGATGCCCTGGCTGTATCAGCTGCAGATGTCCAGCTGCCCGGCTATCATCTATTCCTCTCTGATCATCGCTTCGATCCCCACATTCCTGATTTTCATGCTCTGCCAGAATGTGATTATGCGTGGTATCGTGGTTCCGGTCGAAAAATAAAAGAAGGAGTTTGAAAAATGGATGATTTGACTCAAAAAATCACTGACCGGCTCAATGAGCTGCGTGTTCATCTTCAGGCTGACGGCGGCGACCTTGAGATCGTTGCCATCGAAGGCAAAACCGTGCAGCTCCGGCTCCGGGGAGCCTGCGGACATTGTCCTCACGCCGCCATGACTATCAAAGGCGGTTTGGAACATATCCTGCGGGAAGAACTTGATCCGGAAATCGAACTTGTACGGGTCGACTGACAAATAAAAAACAATCCGGGGAGCTGATGAAGCTCCCCGATTTTTAGAGAGGGGAAAATCATGGATATCATCGCAGAGATCAAAGAGCTCAAAGCAAAACGGAATGCTCTTATTCTGGCTCACAATTATGTGCGGCCGGAACTTCAGGATCTTGCTGATTTCACCGGGGATTCTCTGGAGTTGTCGATCAAAGCCAGAGATGCCAAAGCCCCTCTCATGGTCTTTTGCGGTGTTCGCTTCATGGCGGAAACCGCGAAACTTCTTTCTCCTGATTCCACAGTCCTGCTGCCCAACCCTGATGCCGATTGCCCCATGGCACGCATGGCTGACGGCGAACAGGTGAAAGCATGGCGCAGCGAATTCCCTGATGCGGTCTTTGCCGCCTATGTCAATACCACGGCGGAAACCAAAGCTCAGGTGGATATATGCTGTACCAGCGGCAATGCCGAAAAGGTGGTAAGATCACTTGAAGGGAAAAAAATCGTTTTTCTGCCCGACCGCAATCTGGGCGGCAACATAAACAATATTCTCGGTACAGAAATGGCCCTTTGGAACGGATGCTGCCCGGTCCACGATCAGGTAACACCTGAAATGCTCAAAGGAGCGAGAGAATTTTTCCCGGATGCCGCTATCATAATCCATCCGGAGTGTAAAAGCTCATGCGTTGCGGAAGCCGATGCGGCGTTGAGTACAGCCGGGATGTTGAAATATGTAAAGGAGTGTGAAAAAAAGACCATCATCGTCGCTACCGAAAGCGGACTGCTCCACCGTTTGAAAAAAGAAAATCCGGATAAACGCTTCATTCCGCTTGCACCGGAAATACTCTGTCCGGATATGAAAAAAATCACTCTTGAAGATCTGCGCGATGCTCTGAAATTCAATCAGCACGAGATCATCCTGCCGCCGGAAATAATGGAACGCGCAGTCAAACCCATAGAAAAAATGCTGGCCCTGTAAAAATAACGGTGAGCCGGTTTTCAGTAATATTGTTTCACTATAATTTGCGGAAAAATCTATCATGTTCGTCAAACAGACTGTCAAAGGTATGCGGGATATCCTGCCCGCAGAAAACGAGATTCGGGAATATCTGCTGGATCTGTTGAAATCCACCTACCGTTCATTCGGCTATTCTCTGATCGAAACCCCCTGCATGGAGCATATTGAAAACTTGAGCAGCAAGCAGGGAGGCGAAAATGAAAAATTGATTTTCAAGATCCTCAAACGCGGCGAAAAGCTGGATTCAGCTCTGGCCGGAAATGAAAACGATCTTGTGGACTCCGGCATGCGTTATGATCTGACAGTTCCGCTGGCCCGTTACTATGCCAATAATGCGGCCAATCTCACTCTGCCCTTCAAGGCTATGCAGATCGGTCCGGTCTGGTGCCCTGACCGTCCCCAGAAAGGCCGGTTCCGTCAGTTCACTCAATGCGACATCGACATTCTCGGTGATAACAGCTGCAATGCTGAGATCGAACTTATCCATGCCACCACGACCTTTCTCGATAAAGCCGGTGTCCGGGGTTGTACAGTCCTCATCAATGACCGCCGCTTGCTGAAAGCAATGATGGATCACTGCGGTTTTGCCGAAGATTCCCATGGAGAAGTCCTGATAATCCTTGACAAATTCGACAAGATCGGTTCCGATGGAGTAAAGAAAGAACTTCTCGATTCCGGTTACAGTACCGATT
>JAFVRT010000338.1 GCA_017504125.1 Lentisphaeria bacterium | reverse complement strand
TCAAACAGGTTCGGGAGAATACATCGTTTTCAACGACAGCGATGATGTATTCTACCCGGACACAGTGGAGCGTCTTTACAATGCCATTGATAAAAATTCTCCCTGCTCCTGCAGTTACGGCACTTATCAAACCATTGATGCTGAAGGAAGGGAACTTCCCACCAAAAGGAAAATGACAGATTTTCCTTCCGGAGATATTACAGAAAAACTGCTGAAGCATATCATAGTCAACAGTTGCGGAACTCTGATGCCGCGCCGATTCTTTCTGGAATGCGGCTCCTTTGACACCGCGCTGCGGGTATGTCATGATTGGGCATTGTTTCTTGAAATGTCTCTGAAAGGAAAATTCTACGCAGTTCAGGAACCGGTCTTCCTGAGACGGAGGCACGGCAGCAATCTGTCTTCGGCGACCTACGCCAAACTCCATGTGGGACTGGATGTACTGGAACATTTCATTGCTTCTCATGAAGAAGTTCAGGAAAAATTCCGGGATACCATCAGAAAACGCAGAGCCGATTTCCACAGAAAACTTTACCGGGAAGCAATCAAAGAAAAAATGTTCCCCGAAGCAAGATCACACGCGGAAACAGCTTTCAAGCTGGAAAAAAGTTTCAAAGGATTTTTCCGCATGGCAACTTCCCGTCTGCGTACACTCCGTTAAGTTCAGAACAGTACCGGGTTTTTTACCGGCTGCACCCAGGCACTGCGGAACTCCGGATAGAAGCTGTTTTTGATTATTCCCGGCTGATCTGAAGTGATAACGGCACGGACATAAAGGTCGTCATCCTGCATGGTGTAACTTCCGGAAATTCCGTCCACGCTTTTTACGACACGCCCGATATCCTCCCCTATGACCGGAAATTTCCGGCTGTGGATTTCCGGTTCGAAGGGAAAATCCTTTATTTTTACAGAGCTGTCAAAATCTTTCTTCGTGGTAATGAAGTCGATACGGTAATTTACCCCCGGTTCACTTTTGACCATGACATCAAGAGTCCGGGAAGCTCCGTCAAAATTATAACTTTCAAGTTCCACGCCGCAGGATGAATAAAATCTGCCGTTCAATATCGCTTCTGTAAGTTTTTCCGGAGTAAACTCATCACGGCACTCCACCATGACCCAGCCGGTACAGCATGCCCCCGGAGTATGACGCCGCGGTTCATCGTAAAAATGCGCATCATCACATGCAGTTCCATAGAGCAGCCCATCACCATTCATCAACCGGTGAGCAAGAATAAAGTCCCAATATTTTTCTCTGGTACAGATCCAATTGTCCGGCATATTTTCTGTCCCTGAGTTACAGATCTCAAAAAGTCGTATTTCCGAAAAATCTATAAGCAGACGCGGATCGATATCCCAGACACGCCAGAAGGGATGATTCAACATGCAAAAGGCATTTTTCACACCCCGCACCCGGTAATTTTCCAGAATTTTACGGAGCAGATCAGCTCCGGTACCGCCGGAAGGGACCGGAAAATCCACACGGCTGTTGAAAAAATTCACATGAAGCTGATACTGCCGGTTTTCTTCATTGAATGACTGATTGCCGACAGTTATTTCTTCACCGGGAACAAGTAAAAATTCACCGGGCACTTCAAACTCTTTTTGCAATTCATCAAATGTCTTCAATCTTACAAATGTTTTGAAAGACCGTTTTTTTTCCACTATTTTACCCGGCAGCAAAGCTCTGCTCCGTTCAAGTTCTTCAACAGAAAGATGCGGGGGCCAACCGCCTTCCGCGCCCATGACCTGAAGCCACATATTTTCATCACTCTGAAATATATTATGATCGGAAAGACATACAAAGTCATATCCGGCTTCACGGTAACTTAAGATTGCGACTTCCGGCAAAGACCTGCCGTCTGACCAGAGCGTATGTGTATGCAGCGCACCTTTTTTCCAAATCGTTCCCATCTTAAAAATCCTCCATATTCTCTGCAGTTCCGGCAATGCTGTAAATATAATCCGGAATTTTATGTTTGTCAAGGAGTTTTTACAAAAATCCTGCTTGAAAAAATGTGCTTTTATGCTATTTTATGAATCAGGGAGAATATCTGTACTTATGACTGATGGAAAATTAAAACCGGGCCTTACAACTCAGAAATCCGAAGGGAAGCGTCTGGCACGCCGCAACATGTGGCGGGCAGTTGCTGTTTTGGGTGTATTTTGTCTTGTTTCTGCAATACTCATCCTTTCGATCTTCTGGATGCGCCGTACACTTTTCAGTGCAAACCCCCACTTCAAGTTAAAAAAACTGGAAATTTATAACGGAACATTCTGGAACGGCAAAGAAAACGAATTGAGCCGCCGGGTAAACATTGCTCCGGGGGATAATCTTTTCAGCATCAATTACAAACAGCTCAGAGAAGATATAGAAAAAATTCCGGGGATCGAAAAAAGTGAAGTCATCCGCATACTGCCGGACAAACTTCAGATACGGATCGCGGAGCGTGTCCCCAGAGCAATACTTTTCAGTCCGGCCGGTCGATTTGTGGTCGATGAAAATGCAGTTGTCATTCCCAGAGGAGAATCTGCCGTCCATAAAAATCTGCCGGTCATCACTTCGATCCCCGGACGCAAAACATTCCGTCAGGGCGAACAGCTGGGATCCCTGAAGCCTTCTCTCGATCTTATCATGATGACTTTAAGAAATTTCCCCGACATAAGTATTTTCTGTGTCATGCCCGGAAATGATGAAAAACTGGATTTTGTGATGCGTTATCGGGGCGGTAAATTTTACCGGGTAACGATCCCCCTGAACAACCGGGGACTGCCTTATCTGCTCAGCGCACTTCAAACGGCCATTATCAATGCCCATTGGAAAAAACTCAATGTGTCCGGTTTCAATCTGCTTTTTGACGGCCGGGTAGTGCTTAATTGAAGTCAATTTCAAATTTCAGGAGAGTCAACAATGGAATTTTACGATGTCGTGAAACGCCGCCGGAGTACCAGGAGTTTCAAATCAGACCCGATCCCGGAAGAAGCGATCTCCCGTATCTTTCAAGCAATAAATGCAGCTCCTTCGGCCTGCAATCTGCAACCTTTTTCCTTCAAACTTATCCGCAATCCGGAAATGAAAAATGCTATCGCCAAATGTTGCCGTCAGGATTTCCCGGCAGAAGCACCGGCGATCCTCGCAGTTGTCAGCGATCCGGAAAGTGCATGGAAACGGGGAGATGGTTTCAACAGTGCCGACACCGACATGGCCATTGCCATGGAACATGCCATGCTTGCGGCAACTGCCGAAGGCCTGGGCTGCTGCTGGATATGTGCCTTTGATCCTGAAAAAGCTGCCGGAGTCCTGAATGTTGAACCGCCGCTCCGGATATCGGCCCTCTGTCCGCTGGGATTTCCGGCGGCTCCACCAAGAGAATTTGTCCGCAAAGCGGAATCTTTAATTTTTGAGGTCATAGATTGAAAAAAAATTTGCACCCTGTAAGTGCGGCTGCCGGTAAATGGCAGTTGACAGCGTTCCCTGCCGGGAAATATTTTCTGGAACTCACCAGCGGCACAAGAACTCTCATGCATACCGGCCGCTGCTGCTGCGCCGGTTTTTCGGAAGTTTCATCATTGCCGGAACTGCTGCGGCTCCACCGGTCAGAAGACGGTTTTTCGGTAGAGTTTGAAAGCTCCGGGATCATTCCTTTCGGACAGGAATTCAAAGTAGGCCGTACCGTTAATGTCATAAACGGTGCTGCAGTCATACGCGATTCCATCGCGGCATGCAGCAACGGTCAGGTGGGAAACATTTCTCTTGAACCGATAGAGTTTCCCGGTCCCTGGGCAAAGGTAAGTTACATGCTCTACGGAAGTGAAAAACTTCATACCGCCAAATTCCGGGAAAATGCGGAGTTTTACTGCGGCGCAGAGATCCCGTGGTATATCCAACTGGAGCATCACGACGGAACCAAAGTCGAATTTATAAGCGGCAGCGATGTGTGGCGTCACCGGGCCGGTCAGAAAATCCCCGGTGTATCTTCGGAATTCCGGCTCGCCGACTGTGACGGAACATTCACTTTTGAACGCCATGTGCTGCGTTACGATGCCGAAACTCCCATTGAAAAACGCCCGTGGCAATTTGAATCGCTGATCGCCTGGAGCGTTCCCGGTGAAAGTACTGTCGCGGAAAAAACTTTCAAGATCCCCGGATGCCTTGCTTCACGGGCAGTTCAGCGCACCCTGCGGCACGAGATCCGCTCTGCTGCCGCTCCCTTGACTCTGACCGGATTCCAAACAAAGTTCTGCGGAAATGCCGCCCATCTGGAGCGTCCGGGCAAAAAAGAACTGGAACATCTTGACCTTTCAGAATTGTTCCAGCTCTACTGCTGGGGCAACCGGCAGCTGGCCAGAAAAGAAACATTTCTCACGATCCAAAGTGATGAAAACGCTCCCGCTCAGGTACTCCTGAAAAATCTTTCTCTGCTCCCGGAGCAGTTGGATGATGATGATAATGAATAAATTTAATATCAAAGGATGATTTTCTTATGTGCAAC
>JAFVRT010000034.1 GCA_017504125.1 Lentisphaeria bacterium | reverse complement strand
TGTTGGTATGCAGTTTCATATTGATTTTTCCCGGTTATAATGATATTGTCGTATCATAATATATCATAATGTAGGGCGCAGTACAACAAAAGAAGTTTATTTTTTTATCATTAATGCTGTTTCCGAAAACGGTTGCTAAAAGCACTTGAGGGAGTCTGGCGGCTCCGGATCATTAGAGTTTTTGCAGCTATAAGGTTGTAATTACAAAAAAACAGTGTTATATTATCCACAAGCAGTACTTTTGATTGGGTGGAGATTATGAAGACTTTATTTGCCGCAGCGGTTGTCCTCAGCATGGGACTTTTGAGCGGAGAGGATTATTTGAAAATTTTTCGTGAAGCCAGTCAGGCAGAAAAACAAAAGCAGTTTGCCGTTGCCGAAGCAAAGTATGGGGAAGCACTCAAAATTTCTGCAAACTCCGGACAAAAAAGCCGCGCAGTATTGGGGAAGTTCCGGGCTATGCGCGGTTTGAAGAAATTTAAAGAGGCTGAAAAGTTGGCATTGGAATCGGTGGAAGATGAATCCATAAGTTTTCAGGATGCCCGCCATATACTCAATACTGTTGCCGGAACTCTGTTGTGGTCTGCAAGACAGCACGAGGCTTTGGCACTGCTGCAGCAGGCTCAGAATGTCCAATGCCTGAAAAGTTCCAATATATATTTTTCAACATTCTATCTGATGGCGGTGATATATATGCAAAGGAAGCAATATCAGGCAGCCATAGAAGTATTGGGGAATGTGGCGGCGGTTAGGGAACAGCATCCGGCCAATCTTTATACGGCAAATTTGATGACCGGTAATGCATTGGAGCGGCTCGGCAAAAAATCTGAAGCTCTGAAATACTTCAGGACAGCTCTTGAAAATGGTAAAAAGGTTCGATATAAGTTTAATTTTTCTCAGGCAGAAAAAGCAATAGAAAGGTTGAGTAAATGAAAAAAATTTTTCTGTTTTTGGCATTGTTTGCAGTATTTATTATTTCTGCAGCGGAAATCACCCTCGCTGAAAACGGTAAAGCGGCAGCGGGTATCGTTATTCCTGAAAATGCCAAGCCTATAGTGAAACTGGCGGCTTCCGAACTGGCAGAACATTTACAGAAAATGACCGGTGCCAGGTTCCAAATCGGTGTCAAACCGGTGAAAAAAGTCAATTTTTATCTCGGTTCCGGTGATGCTGCAGGATTTGCGGATGATGAATATGTGATAAATGCCAAAGGCAACAGGATCGATATTTACGGAAAAGATACCGCCGGACGGGTGAATTTTTTCAATTACTTCTATGACAATCCTGATAAGGGAACCTTGCGCGGAGTATATAATTTTCTCGACTCTCTCGGAGTCCGCTGGCTGGCTCCCGGAAAGGAAAATGTTTATGTGCCATTCCGTAAAACTTTGCGGATACCGGAAAAATCTGTCCGTTTCAAGCCGGTATATCAGGATCGTAATATCACAGATGCCTGGAATTTTACAAAGGTATATCCCGACGCCGGTGAATATGTGAAAAAAGTGGATGAACTTTTTATCTGGGGTATCCGCAACAATGTTTCGACCCGCAATATGGTTCCCGGATGCCATTCCGAACGCAGCCTCGGATTGTTTAAAAATAAGGAATGGCTGGCGCATCCCTCCGCCCACCAGCAGATGAAAAACGGGAAACGCAATCCTAATTATTCATGCTGGACAGATCCCTTTACCAAAGAGATCTGGCTGCGGGCCGTGGATGGATATTTTTCAAAGAAATCCCCCAGAGAATGCGGATTCGAACTCAACTCTTATTTGCACTCCAAATGGCCGATGCCTTTTATTGCGCCCAATGAGTTCATGATCGATCCCATGGACCACGGCGGCGGCAATGACGGCCGCTGCTGGTGCAAGCGTTGTGAGGAGTTCCGCAAAAAGTTCCCTTGCAAAGATGATACCGAGATGATCTGGCGTGTTATCGGAGATATTGCCGGTTATGTGGCAAAAAAATATCCCGGATGTTATATTTCCACCTTGGTGTATCCACCGAAAAAACTTATTCCGGAAACGATCCGGAAACCTGAAAATATTCGTGTCCGTATCTGTATGGAAGGTCCGCGTGCGCTGATTTTTTCTGATAAAATCGCATCGGATATGAAATTGCTGAAGGCGTGGGGCAATTTTCTCGGACCGAAAAATATCCCGTTGTGGGTGTATCAGTGCAAAGCTTCATTCGGGCGTTTTTTGCCTGGTGCTCCGGACTCTTATCCGCATCTCATAGACCGCTACATCAAAAAAATGCAGCCTTACTGTGCCGGTATGTACTGTGAAAATCATAATCTGACTCATACTTTCCGTAATCTGGATGTTTATATTTTCATGCGCCTGATATGGGATCCTAACCGCAATGTGGAGCAGGAACTGGCTGAATATTTCAAACTTTATTACGGTCCTGCGGCAGCAGCGGCCCGGAAACTTTTTGCTTTGTTTGAAAACAATTGGATCAGGATCGAAAAAGAGCTCCTCCGGAGCAAAAATGAAGTGACCGGTGCTGTCGGAAACAACAAAGACATTATACAGAAAAAACTCTGGAGTACGATCTATACTGCTGCCGAAATGAAAAAGATCGACGCCTTGATCCATGAAATGCAGAAAAAGGCTCCCGCCGGTTCTGTCTATGCAAAACGGGTCATGCTGCTGCAGAAATATCTCGTGCAGATCATGAAAAATGAACGCAGCGAAGTCATGGATAAAGAGGAAAAACGGTTGGCACTCAAACTGCCGGTCGGCTTCTGTACCGCTAAAAAGTTTCCCGCAGAACAGGAATGGAAGAAAGCAAAGGAATTCAAACTGATTTCCGCCGACCGGATGATTGCAAAACTCAAGGCTGAAGGATCATTCCGCATGCTGCATTCTGCCGATACGCTTTTTCTGCGAGTCGATCTTCGCGAGCCGGCAATGGCGGCAAGCAAGACCGATATGCGCCACAAAAGTGGAAATGCTGATATCTGGAAAGATAATTGTATCGAACTTTTCTTTTACGCTGAAAAGAGCAAAAAATTCTGGCAGATCATCATCAACGACAACAACGCCTGGAGTTCCCAGACTATCGGACGGGTGTTGAGACGCTGGGAACAAATGCCCGGACTTCGGGTAAAGACCCGGCGCAGCGCAGCCGGCTGGAGCGCAGATATCGCAATTCCTTTGAAAGAACTGAAAACCACCGGAAAAGATTTGCGCTTCAACATGACCCGTGAGCGCAATGTCAAAAAAAGCGCGCCTGAATTTTCCACCTGGTCGCCTCTGGCTATGTTGGGCAACTGGCACGGGGGGGATAATTACGGCACGATTGTTTTCACTTCCGGAAGATGAAATACTGCCGGAGAAATTATCGCGGTCGATGAATTTATGGAATAAGTTCCGGAAAAATTTTCACGCATATCTCATAAAATTATTCATACGATTCCATTAAACTCTGATCAAATCGGAGGATTTATTTGCCAAAGTTTGCCATTTTTTACTTTTTCTGAAAATACGACACCTGATGCAGCACTCAAAAATGTAACATTACGATTTTGAGTGAATAAAAGGAGGCCTGCTTTGACAATGAGCCTTCACGGGTACATACAAAAACATTTATTTGAGAAACAGCCGCCTTTAATACTTGCAAACCAATTTGAGCGGTGATAATGTTCGGAGAAAAATTGTTTTTCAACTG
>JAFVRT010000337.1 GCA_017504125.1 Lentisphaeria bacterium | reverse complement strand
GCGGGCCTGATTGGGTTGATGCAACGCATCAAGGATCAATTTTTCATCGATCTCATTAATAGGGGGCCAGTTGACAACTTTGGAAACATCTACTGCTGGAGTTCCACCATAAATTGCGAGAGTATCAGCCATTTTTACTTCCTTTCATATAAGTTTGGGCGTAAATACCTGAATAGACTGTTGCATGATATAGTATAACCTTTAAAACAGCCAATAGCAACAGTAAAAAATAATAATTTTTTGACAATAACAGCATTTTTTTGTTATTTCAGATTGAAAACAGGTATTTCGCAGTTTATTTTATACTGTTGTTGAAAATGGAGATATTGAAATGGATGGAATAAGCAAAAATTTTCTGGAACACAGTCCCCAGGTCAGAACATTCCGTGTTCTCGAATATGACAATGTGTATTCCACATGTGAACACAAAAGCGGCTTTCATGAATTGCTCTACATTCTGGAAGGACGCATGACACTTCATCTGGGGGAAAAACTGAAATTCCATGCCATACCGGGAGATTTTTTGCTGATTCCTGCCGGAATGCCTCACCGGGATGAGTTTCCGCTGCTCAAAGGATTGCGTATACTGCTAGTGCATTTCGACTGGGATGAACCGGAGTATTTTCAGAATATCACCAACCGGGCATTGATAAATCTTTCTTACGAAACCCGCAGCGAAGCTCAACGCCGCCTTGAATTTCTTCGCGGCCATTGGAACAATACCGAATTCGGTCTGGCCAATATTTCATTGCATCTGCATTCGATCCTCATGCTTTTTTACTGCGACATCATGCAGTTGGATTCTGACGGCGGTACCGGCAATATTCCGGCTCCGGTGGTTGAAACGATGCGCAGGGTAAAACATTTTCTGGATCAAAATTTCAGTTCTCCCATATCTCTTAAAGATGCGGCAGAATTCGCCGGTATCAGTTCTTCTTATCTGTCACGGCAATTTCATCATGAATACGGCATCGGATTCAACGCTTATCTGACTGCGCGCCGTTTGGAGTCGGCCCGGCATCTGCTGCGTAACTCCAGCTTGCAGATAGGGGAGATCGCCGCCATGTGCGGTTTCAGTTCTGTCAGTTATTTCATCAGGGTTTTCAGGCTTCACTATGGAGTAACGCCCAAAAAACATCTTGAAACACCCAAAGTGTAAAAAATTTCTCCTTCAACTTGAAAAATCACCGGTTGAGATATATATTTTACGGCGAATTACATGAAAGAAAAAATACTATGACTGAAGCAGAAAAAATATCCGACCTTGAAGTAACAGGCTCTTTCAGATGTTCAAATCATCTGATAAATCAGCTTTTCGAGGATATTCTTATGGAGCAGCGGAAAAGGTTTGCTTCGATTTCAGCTGCGGCAGACAAAGGAGTTCTGTTTTTTGCAAACAGCGGCAGCTACAATATGTATACTGCTCCTTTGTACGCAAGATTGCTGGAAGAAACAGAATGTTTCAGCACCAGACTTATGCTTCTCCGGCAGATGTTCCGCAAATATTCCGATACCGGGATCGTAAAAAAATATTTACCTGGAACGGCAGATTTTCTTATGTCCGTTGAAAAAAAGTCTCCCCGTTTTCCAATTGTTTCTGATTGCGGGATCGGTGATCCATTCAACTTCAACGATCCCACTCCGCCGGATCTGCTGAATACCGCATGGTTCGCCGGTATGAACCTGATGTGCAGCCGGTTGGCCGCAGCAGTCGGAGAAAACAGTATCGCTGAAGAACGGATGTCTGTTTACCGGCAGACAAAAACAGCGTTTCTCAAAGAATTTTATACCGATGATATGAGATTCAAAGGTGAATCACAAAGTTCAAAGGTCCTGACAGTCTATTTTGACCTGACTCCGGATGACAGTGATTTGTGGGCATTGCTGGTAGAGTCTTTGCTTAAAGATGTGGAGAAAAAGTGCAGAAATCACTTTTCGACCGGTTCGGCAGGACTTCCGCTGCTTCTGCCGGTGCTTACCAAATCCGAAGCATTGGATACAGCATATAAACTTCTGCTGCAAAGTTCTTTCCCGTCATGGCTCGCTCCGGTTATCAGTGGAAAATCTGTCGGGGAAAATTTTGATTTTTATGCTTTTGGCGCGGTTGTTGAATGGTTTTACGAGGAAATATGCGGAATTCAACCGGATCCGGATCTCAGACATTTCAAACTGGCCCCCCGTTTCGGCAGATTTCTCGATTGGGCTGAAGCCGAATACAAATCCGTTTACGGGCTCATTGTTTCCAAATGGCACCGGGAAGGAGATGATTATATCCACGAATTCACTATCCCTCCGGAAACTGAAGCCGTAGTCAGAAACAAACTTTATACTTCAGGAACCTATACTATAAAAATAAAACATTATTGAAAAATGAAAAATATATTTCAGAAATTACGGTGGTGGTG
>JAFVRT010000336.1 GCA_017504125.1 Lentisphaeria bacterium | reverse complement strand
CGCTGGTCAACCGCCGTAAACTTGAATCTGCGGCTCTGCCGGGAGAGATGACCCCGCTGGTGTTCAAAAACGAACGCTACCAACTTGAAAATGTCATGGCACACTTTCTTACTCCGGGGGCGGAGTCCGGCAGCCGTCCTGGCAGCGAATATCATTTCCGGATCCGGCGTGTTGCCGATGATACTCTGGTTTCGATCCCGCTGATGAACCACTACTTTGCCAGCGGATATGTGAAAGATGATTTCTGCTACTGTTTTGCCACCAATCTGGGTGAAAACGGCAGATCTTTGAGTATGATCCGTTCTGACGATCTTATTTCGTGGGAAAAGATCCGGAGGGTGCTGGATCTGCGGCAGGAACAAATCAGCATCTGCAACACCGGAGTCACCTTTGACGGCAGCCGTTATGTGATGCTTTATGAATGCAATGATCCGGCTTATCCCATATTCACTTTCAAATTTCTTGCCTCGGACGATCTGATAAATTGGGAGCCGATCGAAGGTGCGCTCTACGGTGCTGACAAATATGTGGGCGGCCCTGCGCTTTACTGGAGCTGCGGCTGGTATTATGTCACTTATGTGGATCTCTTTATCCATCCTGAGGTCCGTCAGGTTTGTTTCCGTACATCCATAAGCCGTTCAAAAGATCTGATCAAATGGGAGGACGCTCCTGAAGAACGGGCCGTGGTCATGCCTGACTTCAACAACCGTCCCGATCCTGAGCATTTCCCCGAAGTGTACGACGTCAACGCCAGTGATGCAGAATTCATCGAAGAAGACGGCAAGGTCAAAGTGTTCTTTATCGGCGGCAACCAGTGGGGAGTATCGGACAATCAGGTGGCAGAGTACAATGGAACTGCCGACCAGCTGTTTCAGGAGTTTTTCAAATAAAAAATATTTGTTATGCTTGCAAAACCTTTTTACAGGTGTATTGTAGAACAGAAGTTGAATATAACTGAAAGGAGTTGTGTCCTATGGATGTTGAAAAATTCGTGCCAGTCTGCAGACGGGTAAAACGGTGTAGCTTTACCCTTATCGAACTGCTTGTCGTAATAGCGATCATCGCGATCCTTGCGGCTATGCTGCTGCCCGCTCTGCAGCAGGCGCGTGAGCGGGCCATGTATATGAACTGTGTCAATAAATTCAAACAGATCGGAACAGCGGTGCAGCAGTACAGTGATGAGAATAAAAGTTTTCTGCCCATGGCTGTCGAAGACGAGGTCGATCCCATGAATTATCCTGTAGCTTTGAGCCGTTATCTAGGTATCGCTCCCAATGCTTACAGTCCGAAATTGTATCATTGCCCCAAAAATCAGGGTAAACTGTACAATATGAACCGAAATATAAATCAGCTCTATTACAGAGGTGGGTTTGTGTGGAACCAAATGGCGGGATTTTGGGGTAAATCAATTGGCTACTGGACGATCCCCTGCAAATTAACTCAAGTTAAAAATCCGACAAAATTTGTAACTTTGCTGCACAGATCTGAAAATCTGACTTCCGAGAGTATGGGAGCTTTGGCATTCAATTACTTCAACACCAACAACAGACATATTCATATGGGCGAAACTCCCCATGACGGTAAAGGGCCGTGGCTTTTTACCGACGGGCATGTCGGAAGTATGCGTGTTCCTTACGCAAGTCTTGCAAGCTCAGATACCACCGCTTTCTGTATTTACTTTGCCAGAGACGGCAAAAAAGTGACAGAAGGACCTTTAAGGTAATGAAAAGAAAAATTCTTTTGTTTTTGTGTCTGCTGCCATTTTGTGCTTTTTCAGAAAATTATGCCTCACTTACCGCTGAAGGCGCAAAGGCGTACAAGGCGCAAAATTTTGCCGCTGCTCTTGAAAAATATACTGCCGCTCACAAACTTGCGAATTCTGCGGCAAGCAAGTTCCGCATAATCCCCGTTCAGATAACATTGTATATGCGCTTGAAAAAAACAGCGGAACTGGAAAAGTTTCTGGAACAGGAACGGCAGGATGATTCCTACAGCAATACGCAGAAACGGTATCTGCTCAACTGGAGTGCCAAAATACATGTCTGGCCCAAGCGGGATATGCGTTATGCCATGGTTCTGCTCACTATGGCACGATTGATCCCGGTGTCAAAGGCCGACAATACCTATTTTGAAACCTTCTTCCTTATGGGAGAAATCTTCCGGCGCAATAAACAGTATGACTATCTCATCTATTATCTTGCTCCGCTGCCCGGCCTGAAGGAGTTTCACCCTTCCAACAGTTACAAGATCTCTATGATGCTCGCGCAGGCTTACCGTTCAAAAGGCGACCGGAAGCAGGCTTTGCAATGGGCTCAGAAAGCTCTTGCATTCGGCAAAAAAGTGCCGTATAAATACAATTATTCTGAAGCTCAGAGATACATAAAGGAACTTTCAAGATGAAAAAACTGTTTATTTTGCTGACGGCCTTTGCCGCTGTGCTGAGTGCTGCTCCACTCAAGATCGCTGAAAACGGCAAGGCGTTGGCAGGCATCCTTGTTCCGGTCAACGCAAAGCCCGTAACCAGAGTTGCGGCAGATGAGCTTGCCCTTTATCTTCAAAAAATGACCGGGGCCAAATTTACCGTCGGGACGAAAAGCTCACACAAAGTTAATTTCCGCATCGGTTTCGGGGATGCGGAAAAATTTGAGATAAATGAATATGCCATAAAAACCAATGGCAATAATATCGATATTTACGGCAAAGACAGTCCGGCAAAGTTCAACTGGTTTGACTTCTACCACGATAATCCGTGGCAGGGATCGCTGCGCGGAGTGTATGAATTCCTCGATCTGCAGGGTGTCATCTGGCCCAACCCCGGTATTGAATATGTGCCGCAGAAAAGAAACATGACCGTAGAAAAACTGAACATCAGACGGAAGATAGACTTTATTTCTCTGAGCGGCTCTGCCACCTGGGATTTTTTTATCAAATACAAGGACGGCAAAGAGTATGCCAAAACTATCGATGACAATTACAAATGGCTGATCCGTACCGGATATCATGATGTGAGATTTCATCTTTACGGCTGCCATACGGAGCATTATCTCGGTTTGTGCAGAGATCCGGAGTGGCTTTCCGATCCCACCCGTATCATGCTGGACAAAGACGGCAAAAGACTCCAACGCTACTCCTGCTGGACCCATCCTGATATGGTGAAAATATGGATCAAAGCCGTTGACGGTTATTTTTCCGGCAAAAGTGCCGAAGAATCCGGATTCAAATACACCGGCCGTCCCCCGGCCAAAAAATATTCCAAATGGCCTTTCCCCTTTGTCTGTCCTGATGAGTTCATGATCGACCCCATGGATCACGACGGAGTTACTGACGGCAGATGCCGTTGTGAACGGTGCAACAAATTCCGGAAAGAAAATCCCTGTGCCGATGATACGGAACTGGTGTGGAATGTTATAATCCAGGTGGCGGAATATGCCCTTAAAAAATTCCCCGGCAAGTATATCACCACTCTGGTTTATCCCCCGAAGATGCAGATACCCAAAAAGAAACTGCCTCCCAATATCAAAGTGCGTATCTGTATGAACGGCCCCAAAATACAGCTTGACGGCGAGAAATTTTTCAAAGAAGAAATAGGCAATGTGGCCGCATGGTATAAGCTCACCGGTAATAAATCCCCATTGTGGGTCTATCATTGCATCTCTCACGGTAACTCCATGCCGTTTCTGGTGGAAACCTATCCCCGGCTTGTTGCCAGATATGCCAAATCACTCAAGGGTATCAGCAGCGGCATGAAAATGGAAACTCATGTATGGAACAAAAGTTTTACCGCATGCAATCTCGATCTTTATATCATGCACCGCATGATGAACGATCCCAGCCGGGATGTGGAACAGGAGCTGAAGAAATATTTCTTTGCTTCCTACGGGCCGGGGGCTGCTGAAGCTGAAAAGTTTTTTGCTGAACTTGAGCGGCTTTTTGTGGATTTCTGGCGCAAAACGGTTCCTGCAGGCAAAAGAAGCAGTATGGTTACTCCGTGGAAATACAAACAGTTCGATGTGCAGCGTTCCCTCTGGACCCTGACTTATACTGCGGAAAATCTGCAGAAACTCGATAAGCTCCTGAAACAGATGGAAAAGAAGACCGCCGGTACTGTTTACGCAAAACAGACCTCTTTTCTGCGAACCTATCTGCTCGGTGAGATCATGGCGGAACGCCGCAGATTGTTTGATACGGAAGATCAGCGTCAGAAACTCACCTTCAAGGTAACTTCCGTCAAAGGAGTCCCTTCTGCCGCAGACTGGAAAAAAGCTCCGGTTTTCCACATGCAGTCCGCTGAAAGATTTCTGAAGATCGGTGTTGCTCCCGGTAAGTTCCGGCTGCTTACTGACGGCAAAAATATTTACTGCCGCGCCGAACTTTTTGAACCGGCATTGGCAAAAAGCAAAAGTGTGCAGCGGCGCAACGGTTCTCATGATCTCTGGAAAGACAATACTTTTGAACTCTTTTTCTACTCTGCCGCCGATAAAACGCTCCGCCAGATCGTGGTCAACGACCTCGGTTTCTGGAGTTCCGGCATGATGAGCCGTACTGTCTGGAAATGGCAGCAGCTTCCCGGAGTCAAAGTGCTTTGCCAAAAGAACCAGGATAACTGGACAGCAGAAATAACTGTTCCCGTGTCTGCCGTTCTGCCCAAAGGCGGAGAACTCCGTTTCAATGCCACGAGAGAACGGAACATCAAAGGACACAAAGCGGAGTTTTCCACCTGGTCGCCTTTTTCAAAATTGGGTGAGTGGCACAATTACCACACATTCCCCACGATGAAACTGAAGTAACAGTTTTTACACATCCGGAAATATTTTCAGCACTTTGCATTTGTGATCCGGCAAATGCAAAGTGCTGTTTCAGTATTTCAGGGAATGAAAAGTTGTCAGCGGCCGGTTTTGAAGAATACCTGCAAGGTGTTGTTTTCCGAAAAAGCATTGCCGGCAGATGCGTATTCCACGAGGTGATGTCCCTGCCATATTTCGTGGAGCTTTGCATCCGTAACCGCGTCTTGGCGGGAATCTTCCGCAAGTATCAGGGCTCCCCGCCGGAGCGCAATATATGAGGGATCTCCCGGAGCGGGGATCTCTTTCAGGGCAAGGTCAAAGAAAAGTTCCACTTCCTTTTCTGTTTTTGCCGGGGCGGTGAGTTCCAGATAATCACCGGGGATAAAGGAAACTGTCTGCCCGTCCACGACGACTTTTTCAGTATATTGCGGGATACGCAGGGATAAAGAAAAATCTTCCCGGGTTTTCAGTTTGATCTTTACTTTTGCTCCATAGGGATAATCCCCGTCAATGCCAAGCGTACTGCCGGGGAATTCAAACTTCATCTTTTCATACAAATTTATCACGCATCCGCTGATTTTATCCTGTTTTTTCAGGATCCGCAGCGCAAGCGGATAGGCCATTGCCAATCCCTCCGGCCCCTGGGCGCGGCAGCAGTCGTGGCCGTGGAAGGCTTTTTTGAAACAGAGCAGCATCTGGTCGGGAGCAGGTTGTTTCCAGCCGCCGCCGGTAAGGGGGGTGGGGTTGGCATGGGTGAAGTTTCTGCCGTCAGGAGTCATGGCACCGAGGAGCGCATTATACAGGATTTTTTCGGCAAGTTCCGCAGCTTCGATGTGTTTTTCTCCGGCGAGAGAGATCATTCTGTCGGCATAATGGAGCAATGTGGTCATGATACAGGTTTCTCCAAGGCTTCCGGCATTGGAGAGATGCTGTTTGTATTTGCCCTGATCCCAGAATTCACCTACGACATCTTTCAGTCCTGAAGCCCCCGTGATCATGATTTCGTTATCGCAGATAAGCCTGAAGTATTTAAAACATATTTCTTTGTAGTCTTTATCCTGTAAATATTTTTCATTCCGTTTTTCTGCAGTAATGATATATTCTGCCAAGCCTTGAAAACAGCTGGTCAGTTCATAAGCCTTGCCGTTTCCGATACATGCAGGGAGAGTACCTTTTTCCGCTTCCGCAAAAATATTGTTCGCCGTGGAGCATCCGCTCAAGATCAGTTTTTCGGCAAGTTCTTTCCAATGAATATCATCTGTCAGATCCCAAACTTTTACAACAGCTCCCAGCATGGAGGAAACGGCAAGGCCGGTATGCAATCCGTAATCCGGGAAGAAATGTCCGTCTTTTGCCATAATTTCTTCGACATAAGACAAGAGCGTGGTACATGCCTTGATGATTTTTTCTTTTTTGCCACCGTATTCAACATAACGCAGCAGAGCGAGCAGTACATATTTTATGCCCCAGAGGTTCCAGCCCTGCAGTTGTTTTTCTGTCGGATAACTGGTTATGCTGCCGTCTTCTTTTTGGGAATCAAGTATATCTGCGACGGTTTCATCGATGATCTTTTCCATTTCCGGATCGCGGAGATGAGCGTTCAGCAGGATCGCTCCGCGCAGTATCTTGCCCCAGAATTCACATCTCCAGCCGTTGTCATTTTCTTCACGGGTGTGAAATATCGCCGCAAGATCGGTGAAGGAGGTATCTTTGAGATAATTTTGTAAAACCAGTTTTCCGGCTTTGCCCAATGGGCCTTCCAGATGCAGTTTATGATTTATACCGTTCATATTTTCATTCATTCTTTCTTTAATTCTTGAATAAGGGATCCGCACTTGTCTTAAAATACATCTGAAATATAAAAATTCAAGGGTAGATTTTTTTAGAAAAAATTTTTATTTTATATTGTATTTTCCGGCAAGTGTCGTTATATTATCCTGTAATACGAAATAATCTTAAATATGAGGAATTCTGATTATGCAGAACAAGTTCCAAACTCCGGATTTCGTTCACAAAAGAGGCCCGGTGCTTTCTCCTGATATGGTTCCTTACGAAAGTGCATTGACATTCAATGCCGGTATCGCCCGCTGGAATGACAGTTATGTGATGCTGTTCCGCAATGATTACGGATTCTGCGCCAAAGATTTTGATGATTTCTATGCCGGTATTTCTGATAATACGGTACCTTCGACCAATATGGGACTTGCATTCAGCAGGGACGGTGTGAAGTGGGAGATCATGCCGGAGCCGGCTTTTGCCATGAAACAGAAAGGAATTTCCAGAGTCTATGACCCGCGGATCACCATTATGGAAGACGGTGAGATCATCATCTGTTTTGCCGTTGAAGGCTGCGGCACCCGCGGCGGAATCGCTGTAACAAGAGATTTCAAGAGCTTTGATGTCAAATCCATTTCAGTTCCCGATAACCGCAACATGGTGGTCTTCCCGGAAAAAATAAACGGGGAATATGTCCGTCTGGAACGCCCCTTCCTCACTAATTCGAAATATCATCCTGTCTGGCTTTCCCGTTCCCCTGATCTTGTCTACTGGGGAAAATCTGAACGCGTACTGGGCAGACTGCCCTATGCCAATTCCAAACTCGGTCCCGGTGCACCTCCGGTAAAAACTCCCCACGGCTGGCTGACTCTGATCCACGGTGTGTCGGAAATGGAAGAAAATTACTGCGCCTGGGAGCGGAATTGGAACCGCTGCTATTATGCCGGAGTCATGCTGCTGGACCTGGAAGATCCAGCAAAGATCCTGGCCCTGGCCGACCGGCCGCTGCTGGTTCCGGAGGAAAAATATGAACTTGAAGGATTTCGCGGCGGCGTGATATTCCCCGGAGGCGCAGTCGCCGAATCCGACGGTACACTTAAAATATATTACGGCGCAGCCGATACAGTCGAGTGTCTGGCTGAAGCAAAGATCGATGATCTGGTGGAGTTCTGTTTTGCCAATAATGCTTTGGCTGAAAAATAAGGATACAACATGAGGTACGAAAATGAGGATTGCTGAAAGTAGGTTGAATTTGGGTTCCGCATGCAGACGGGTAAAGCCATTCGGCTTTACCCTCATAGAACTTCTTGTGAAAAGATCACATCTCTGCTGTGATCGTGTATATGGCAAAGAAGAAGGTTTTTCACCTGCCCATGGGCAGGTGAAGCTGTACAGCTTCACCTTAATAGAGCTTCTTGTCGTCATCGCGATCATCGCGATTCTGGCGGCGATGCTGCTGCCCGCGCTGCAGCAGGCAAGGGATATCGCCAAAAGGGCCAGTTGTTCCAATAATTTCATAACTCTCGGCAAGGCCATGCTGATGTATATTGACGATAACAACGGCTATTTTGCATTGTACGCCAACGGCGACAATATTACTACCAGAAAATTTGTTTTTGATTTGAAAAACGGACTTTTCAAGCCGTACATTCCTATTACTGCCAAAGGGAACGGCATGATAGGCGCAATCAGCGACAAAGGAACTCCCGGACCTTTGACCTGTCCTTCCAGAGTGGGAATGCCCGGTGTTACCACCTATACGACCGGAATCAATACTCATTGGGGAGGCGGAACCAACTACGGTTATACCAGAGAACAGACCAAGATAAGCAATGTGCGCCATGCTTCCAGAGCCATGTACATGGCTGAAACTGATATTGCCAACGCCAACCGTGCCCCGCAGCTTGTATACTATGACACCACAACTTCTCATACATCTGTCGGCTTCCCCCACCGTAATCTTGCCATTTCACTCTATATGGACGGTCATGTGGACGCCAAAGGCCGGAATTTGATCCCCTGCTGGACATTTCGTCCGGATCATCTGATGTATTACTGGTGTCCGTGGAAAAAATAAAAATGTATTGAGGTAATGATGAACGAAAGAGAAGTAAAGATCCTCACCGACCGTTTGATACCGGTTCCTGAAAAGATCGAATTCGTTGACGGCAATGATTATATCATTGAAAATAAATGCCGGGTGGCGGTAAAGGCAGATGATATTGCCGGAACCGGGGAAAAAGTAAAAAAACTTTTTTATTCCTACTGGGGCGTTGATGCTGAAATTTTTCTTGAGAAAACTCCATGGCACGGTGATGACGAGGGGTATGAAGTTGAGATAACTCCATCACTTGTTGAAATTTCCGCTTACGGTATTGCCGGTGTCATGAACGCTATGAAAACCTTGCGCCAACTGGCAGAAGTTCAGCGCGGTACGGAACGGGTCAAAGGATATTTTCTCGTGCAATGCCGCATCGCGGATAAACCCGCTATGCCGTTCCGCGGTATCCATCTGTGTATTTTTCCGGAAACTCCCTTGTGGGATATCGAAAAACAGATCCGTCTGGCCGCAGCTCATAAATTCAATTATGCTGTTGTGGAAACCTGGGGCATATTTCCTTTTGAATCTCATCCTGAGTTCTGCTGGGCGGATAAAAAAATCGATAAAAATGAGCTGAAACGGCTGATCCTGCTTGGCAAAGAGCTTGGAATAACCATTTGTCCGCAGCTTAATCTGCTGGGCCATGCTTCTGCTTCCCGGAGCATAACCGGAAAACATGCGGTATTGAGTTATGATCCCTCGCTGCAGCCGATTTTTGAACCCGAAGGCTGGAGCTGGTGTCTGACCAATCCCGAAACCAGGCGTATCCTTACCGATCTGGTGACAGAACTCCACGGATTCTATGACGATCCCCCGTTCTTCCATATCGGGTGCGACGAGGCCGACAATATCGGAACATGCCGGGAGTGCCGCAGAAGGGTGCTGAAAGATCTGGTAAAGGATCATATCTGCTACTTCCACGACCTTCTTGCCGCCAGAGGCGCAAGGACTTTGATGTGGCACGATATGCTGCTGAAAGAAGGCGATCCCCGCTGGGATGGATATATCGTCTGCGGACTGCCGGAGCATCAGCTGGAGCAACTCTACAAGGAACTGCCGCGGGATATCATCATCGCCGACTGGCAGTACGGATATCCTAAAAACAAGCCGGAAGATCCGGAACCCCAATGGCCCACCGGCAGATTTTTCAAGGCAGAAAATTTTGATGTGGTGATGTGTCCGTGGATCGATGTCAAAGGAACCGGCAGTCTGGGGAAATTCGCTGCAGCCGAAAAACTTTTCGGCATGCTGGAAACCACATGGCACATCTCTCACGGGATCGAGCATGCGTGGATCTACTGTGCGGCTGCCTATGCTTCATGGAATCCGGCGGCAAATCCGGGAGTTACCCTTTCTACCCGATTGAGTCTGGCACAGCATGTCCGCCAGATCGGCTGGGATATGGGGATAGATGAATATACTCTTGCCGGCTGGAACCAGTATCAGGTCGATCCCGGCCATCATCCTCACCGGATAGTGTGATGCTCCAACGCACTCAGCAGATCCTGCAGGGTGCTGAAGGTATTGTTTTTGTTCCATACAGCCATGATCTCGATTTCCGGCAGAGGCGCAAGTATCTTTTTGGCGATGACTCCGGGACGGGAAAACTGACAGCAGGATTCCGGCATCAATGCCGCCCCGAAACCGGCATGGACCAGGGCCAGCATGGAGCTTTTGTTCCTGGCATACTGGCGGAATTTCGGAGGTTTGATGCCATGCGGACTCAAGGAATCTGTGATACGGTCAAATATTGCAGGATTGACTTCGCGGGCAAAAAGGATCACTTCCTTCCCTGAAAGATCCGAACACCGGATCACATCTCTGGCGGCCAGATGGTGGGAATCCGGCATGACAAGGCGGTATTCTTCGCGGCATATAAGTCTGGAACTGAATTCGCTTATGTCAAATCCGAATGGACGCATGAAACCGATGTCCAGATCGCCCCGGCGGAGCAGTTCCAGCTGCTCTCCGGTTTCCAGTTCACGAAGTTTCAATTGCATTTCAGGATAATGGCTGCGGCAGCGGCGCAGCAGATCGGGCAGAAATGTGTTCAATGCCGGCTCGTTGTATCCTATGGAAAGAGTTGAAGAATTTATTCCTGAAATTTCTTCCAGCCGTTTTCGGGCAAGTTCGGCCCGGTCAAGGACAGCTTTGGCTTCCTGCAGAAAAAGTGTGCCGGCTGCAGTAAGTTTCACAGAACGGCTGGTGCGTTCAAACAGTTTTATACCCAATTCACTTTCAAGTTTTTTCACCGCTGCACTCAAGGGTGCCTGGGTGATATGCAGTTTCGCTGCCGCACGGCGGAAATGGAGTTCCTCCGCAACTGCGGCAAAATAACGCAACGCAGTAAGTTCCATTGATATGCCCCTTTTTATATTGATTTTTTTTTTGATACGATAAATATACATTGACACATTGAAAAAATCAAATATGAATGGTATCTTATTTGCAACATTCAACTTTTATAAGGAGATTTTACAATGCTTACCAAAGAAACTATTACGGATGCCATGTACAATGCCATCCGGCTTGGAGCGACCAAGATGCCTCCTGATGTCCGGGCCGCTCTGAAACGGGCTATGGACGAAGAAGTCGATCCCATGGCAAAAATGCACCTCGAAGTCTGTCTTGATAACGCCGATTCTGCCGAAAAAGGCTGCGGTCTGGTTTGTGCTGACACCGGATTCCCCATGTATTTTGTCCATATCGGTGACACATGTACCGTTGAAGGCGGATTCAAAACCATCTATGAGTGCGCCAAAGAAGCTACTGCCCGTGCTACTGCTGAATGTTTTCTGCGTCCCACTATGGTGCACCCCCTGACCCGCAACAATCCCGGCGACAACATCGGTCCCGGCA
Source organism: Lentisphaeria bacterium (assembly GCA_017504125.1). Lineage (GTDB taxonomy): Bacteria > Verrucomicrobiota > Lentisphaeria > Victivallales > Victivallaceae > UBA1784. The sequence goes on along the minus strand of JAFVRT010000336.1, from coordinate 382 downwards.
TGCCCAAGGTCGAACTTTTCTTCGATCGTGAAGGCGACGGCATGGAGATCCTCGCGGCTCCCAAAGGCGGCGGATCTGAGATCTTCGGAACATTTTACCGGATGTTCTTCCCCGCAGATGGTGAAGCCGGTATCAAGAAATTCGTCATCGAATGCATCAAAGATGCCTGCTATGCCGGCAAGGTGTGCCCCCCCGCGATCATCGGTGTGGGTATCGGAGGTACTGCCGATGTGTGTATGGCGATCGCCAAAAAAGCTGCTCTGCTCCGTCCCATCGGTCAGCACCATCCCGATCCGGATGTCTGCCGTATGGAAAAAGAACTTTATGATGCTGCCCGTGAACTGGGTATCGGTCCTATGGGATCCCGCGGTATCAACGCCGT
>JAFVRT010000335.1 GCA_017504125.1 Lentisphaeria bacterium | reverse complement strand
TATTAGGTAACATCATGCGCTCATAGCTCAGTTGGTAGAGCAAGTGACTCTTAATCACTGGGTCCTGGGTTCGAGTCCCCGTGAGCGCACCATTTTTTTGTATACTGAACACCATGAGCGTCTTATGGTGTTTTTTTTATTTTGTATCAAGGGGGAAATATGACACATTGCCCAATGCCGCTCCGGAACGGCAAACTGGTTATTGAAGAAGTGAAACACGGCATCGTATGTTTTACTTTTGATGACGGTCACTACAAACACTGGCTGGAACATCTTGAGCTGTTCCGTCGTTTCAATGCCAGAGGTACATTTTTTTACAATCGTGAGATCGATGCAGAAGCGGCAGATTCTATGAAGATCCTGCGGCAGCATGATCATTCGGTTGGGCTCCACACGATTTCCCACCGTGACGCCGTCGATGTGGATATGGAAGAATACTGCAGAACTGAGATCCTGCCGCAGATAAATTCAGCTGCCCGGTACGGAGTTGAAGACCTGAACTTTTTTGCTTACCCCAATAACCGCCATACGCCGGAAAGTGATACCGTATTGAGCAGATATTTCACCCGTTTCCGTGCCGGTCTTGGAATAAAACTCCCCAAAGGATTCCATATAGCAGATCAGGACAGGGCTTTTATGCCCCTTGAAAAAATTTCTTCCTCACGGGTCCTCGGCGGCTGCGGCATAGGAGAGTTTTACGCCTCCACACTTGAAAATCTCGATGCTGCATTGGCACGGGCTGCGGCAGAAAACAAACTTATCGTATTCTTTTCTCACGATATCGCGCCCGATGCAAAATCGGTACACATGCCGACGGAGTTTTTGACCCATCTCCTCGAAAGTGCCGCAACATTGCAAATGACAGTCGCCGGATTCAACGAACTTCCCTAAAATTCATTTGTTCCCTTGAAAGTCCGTTGTTTCGGTGCTATTTTAATCCCGAATCATTGATTTTTACAATACAGAGGTAGTTCTATGAAAATAAAAATCGACAGAGATTGGCAGTTCCGCAGAGATGACGGAACTTTTGTCGTCAGCAGCGCAAACGATTGGAAAAAACTTGATCTGCCCCATGACTGGGCCATTGAGGGCGAGTTTTCCAAGGAAAATTATATCGACAGTATCCGTGAAGAAGCTCATTTGGAGTTCCGGCACGACTCATTCCTGCCCCGCGGGTGCGGAATGTACCGTAAACAGCTGGCCATCGAAGAACTTTTCCCCGATCAGCGGGTATTTCTGGAGTTTGACGGCGTTTTCGGCGAAAGCACCTTGTTTGTAAACGGCAGAAAGGGCGGTGAAAACACTTCCGGCTATACCGGTACAGTATACGATATAACAAAACTTTGTTCCGGCAAGAGAAATGTTGAACTCATTCTTAATGTTTCTGCCGAAAGAATGCAGGGCTGGTGGTACGAAGGTGCCGGTATCTACCGCCATGTGTGGCTGCACCGGAAACCCGCATGCCATATCGTGCCCTGGGGCATTGCAGTCACAACTCCCCGTATCACCGATTCTGAAGCAGAAGTCAATATCGCAGTTGAATTGAAAAACTGCACAGCGGTATCTGAAAATGCCGAACTGGAATTTGAAATATTTGATCCGGACGGCAAAAGTGTTGCGAAAAAGCGGCAGAACTGCTGTATTGAAAATGACGGAGAAATCACCATTGAGTCGGTCATGCAAATTTCTGCTCCCCGGCTCTGGGATGTGGACGCGCCTGAACTTTATTCTGCAAAAATCACCCTTTCCGGCTCAAGCGGCCGGGAAACAGAAGAAGTTTCTTTCGGTATCCGTTATTTTGAATTCACACCAGATAAAGGATTCTTCCTCAACGGCAGGCGGATACAGCTGCGGGGCGGAAATCTGCACCATGACTTCGGCGGTCTGGGTACCGCTCTGCCCGACCGGGCCCACGAAAAAAATGTGGAAGTCCTGAAAAACATGGGAGCCAACATGATACGCTCCTCGCACAACCCGGCAGCCCCGGCTCTTATGGAAGCCTGCGACCGCATGGGTATGCTCCTTTGGGCAGAAACCCGTAACCTGCACCCGGAACGGGGTGCGGAAAAGGATTTGACAGCGTTGATCCGCCGTGACCGCAATCATCCATCCATCGTATTGTGGTCGTTAGCCAATACCGCCGGTGCAAGAGAAGGCAACAGGTATCTGACCGATAAACTCAAAGTACTCCATGATCTTGCCAAGAAACTTGATCCGTCCCGTCCAACTGCAGTCGGACTCGAAGGCAACGCTGATGCCAATGCCAACGGCTTTGCGGACACAGTCGATGTAGTCGGTTACAACGGCGGCGGCATGGGAAAAGACGACCGGGATCATGAAATGTTTCCGCAACGCTGCATGGCGATCAGCGAATACTCCTCCGGCCGCGGAGCGCGCGGCATCTACAAAGAAGAAGAAATGGGCGAAAGCGGCATTTTTGAAACTCTTGGAGATGGACGAAAAGTTGCCCGTAACGGCAAATACTGTTCCGAGATCGCTCTGCTGGAATCCCATTGCCGGGAGTGGACACATGTTATGGAGCGTCCATTTCTCGCTGGCGGCCTGATGTGGTCAGCCATCGAATACCGTGGCGAAACCTGCGGATTCCCGGTAGTAACCAGCCAGTTCGGCGTGCTGGACATCTGCCGGTTCCCCAAAGACACCTTTTACTACTATCAAATGCTCTGGCGCGATGAGCCGATGATCCATGTGTTCCCTCCCTGGAACCGGAATGTTCCCGATGGAACTGAAGTGGAACTTTTCTGCTGTACCAACTGTGACAGCGTGGAACTTCTGCTCAATGGCAGAAAAATCGATGTTCAGCAGCCGCAAAAGGATAAATATGTCAAGTGGCTCCTGCCCTATGAAGCAGGCACTCTTGAAGCTGTCGGATCTAAAGACGGTAAAGAAATATGCCGCCAAACCCTGACGACTCCCGGTGTCCCCGCGGAATTGAAGATCACTGCTGACCGCAGCATCATCACCGCGAATGGCGAAGATATAGCATTTCTCCGTGCCGATGTGGTGGACAGCTGCGGAAATATCATTCCTGATGCGGCAGAAGATCTGGAAATCACCGTTACAGGAGCCGGAAAACTTGCCGGAGTCTGTTCCGGAGATCCCTCCAGCCACGAAAGAGAAGATGCTTCCACGATCCGCACTTTCAGCGGTGCCGCTCTCGTTATCATCCAAAGTGGCGACACCCCCGGAGATATCATGGTGGAAATTTCCGGCAGCAAAGTCGGGAAAAACTCTGTTTCCCTCAAGGCGGAATAAAAGAAAAATCAGCGCATCCGGGTTTTCCGGTATTCCCCCGGAGTTTGACCGCTTTCGCGTTTGAAAAAGCGGGAAAACTCCGAGGCTCCTTTGAATCCCGTGGTTTCAGCGATCTGTTTGATCGGCATATCGCTTGAAACCAGAAGTTCTCTTGCCTGTTTCAATCTGCATGCAGCCACATAGCGATGGGGTGCCATCATGGCTGCCGCAGAAAACAAACGGTTCCAATGGCGCAAAGTTATTCCCATTTTTTCAGCCTCGTTCTTAAAATCCCATTCCCGTCCTGGAGCATGGTTGATTTCGGACATGACCCCTGCGATCCTGGAGATTTTTCCGGAATTATTCACAGAAGATGCAAGTTCCGTTTCAAGCAAAGCGGCAAATTCTTCTATGCACAAGGTGATATTGATGTGTTTTCCGGGATTCCCGGCTGCAAATTCATTTTGTATCCTGCTGAATACAGCCAGAAAAACCTGAATATCCTTCACAGCATAGTGCCGACAGCAATTTGAGGCACCAAAAGCGGCAAAAAGCCGGTCAGCCCGGCTTCCGGAACATTCGATGTAGAAGTTGTCCCGGTATCTTCCTTCCGGCGAATTCCAGCCGTTTGCCGTAACGATCCCTCCCGGAGTGAAATAAATAAAAGGGACTGAAGAAACTGTACTGTTGTTCAAAATGATCTCCCCCTGCATGATACCCAGAAAATGGTGCGGAGTCAGTACCATTTCTGCGGCAGAATGACCATACATGCGTACTCTGGTTACATTCAACAGCTGAAAATCATCAAAATATCCCATTATTTTGCCTCTTTTGTCCTTTTATGCCGTAAAATGTCCTTTTCGGCATATTTCATTTTACTTTGCCCTGTGATATAATATACGCATCAACATTGAAAAATGCAAACAAAAGGATTTTTATCATGCTTGAAATCACCAATTTCCGCGACGGAGCCGTACTCAATCATCATCACGGCATAGAAACCGACGACTATCTGGAAATCAAAGTGGAAGGCCTTGCCTCCCCCCAGTCCGAGGTCAAAGTGAACGGTGTTCCAGCCAAACTCCTCGACAGAAGATTTTTTGCATCTGTCCGCCTGACTCAGAAAATCAACCGTATCAAGGTGGAGTCCTCCGATTATTACGGCGAACGCTCACTCACCATTACGGTGATGTGGGATAAAAAGTCTTTCAAACGCTATAACTTTTTCTTCGACGACTGTTCTTTTTTCCTCCGCTGGATCGCAGTGAACAAACCTGCTTCGATCTTTGATGAAATGTTCCTCAAACGGCTGCGTGAGATCCATCAGAAATACGGCTCAAGATTTATGCTGAATCTCTTTTTTCACGATGATCACCACGATTTTTCCATTTCCGATTTTCCGGAAGATTACAAAGCTGAATTTCAGGCAAACAGCGACTGGCTCCGGCTGTCGTTCCACGCAAAAAAGGAGTTTCCCGACCGTCCTTATCAGCATGATGACGGTACAAAACTTGCGGCAGATTACGATGAAGTCTACCGTGAAGTCTGCCGTTTTGCCGGTCCGGAATGTTTTATCCCCCCCATGGTGATCCACTGGGCCATCACCAACCCGGAAAATTTCCATGTTCTTCAGGAACGGGGAACCAAGTGTCTGGCTGGCGGATTTATCGGCAGCATCGCCGGAATCGGCGAAAAACACAATGTGGAAGTTACCGATATCGGATATCATTACGAACAGGATACGGCCCACTACCTGAAAAAAGTTGCAAAAGTCATGTACGACCGCAAATATGATATCCTGCTGAACTGCAATACGCTTTGCTGCAACTACGACGATATTGCCGAGATCCGTGAAAAATTTGACGCTTGGGAATCAACCGGCGACCGGGATTTCATCAGTCTGATGAGTCACGAGCAGTACTCTTATCCCGATTATTTCAACTACATCCCCAATCACCTCGACCGGGTCGAAGAAGCCTGCCGTCAGGCCAGCGAGAGAGGTTACAAACCCTCCTGGTTCCCCCAGGGTATCCTCGGCAATACAGCATGGGATGAAAAGTAATTCCAGGTTCCGGAACTGAAAAATTCCGAAAAACCATACTTGAAACAACGCATCTGCGATTTTCTTTTCCGCGGATGCGTTGTTTTATTGTAAAAAACTTTCTTTTTTCAAGAGCAAAAACTTGATTTTATGCCGTTGTGGAGTTATTTTTATACAATGACATAAATATTGCAACAGCAACGAAAGGAATTTTTTCATGACTCTTACACATTATGGTTTGCGCGAATGGGGCGGTGCCCTTGCTATAGCGGTGATACTGTGCGGTTGTGCATGGTGGATCTATCGGCAGAATTGGCATGTTACAGCCTGGATCGTTGCCGCTGCCGGAATAATATTTTTCCTTGCAATAGCTTTCTTTTTCCGTAATCCGGTACGCAAGCTGCCTGCAGATCCTCTGGCTCTCATAAGTCCGGCAGACGGCGTGGTGAAAGATATCGAAATCGTGGAAGATTTCAATCTTGCCCCGTTTACCGGCAAGGCACAGCGCATCGGTATTTTTCTTTCGGTATTCAATGTCCATATCAACCGCGCTCCCGGTAATATGACAGTCGAAAGTGTCAATTACCGTGAAGGCGAATATCTTGATGCCCGCCATAATGAAGCCACCAAACGCAACGAAGCAATGACCATTGCCGGAACCATGACCATGGGCGAACGGAAGATCCCGTTGGCAGTCCGCCAGATTTCCGGAGCGATCGCCCGCCGTATCGTCTGCCCGGTAAAACCCGGTCGGGAACTGGTTCGCGGCGAAATCTACGGCATGATAAAATTCGGTTCCCGTACGGAACTTTATCTGCCTGTAGACGGAGTCGAAATCAAAGTCAAAGTAGGCGATAAAGTAAATGGCGGCACCTCGATACTTGCTGCCGTAACGGAGCTTGAAAAATAATGAAAGCCCGGATAAAATTTTCAGAAGTTGGACGCCGGATCCTCAAATGGATCCCGAATTCTCTGACCCTTTGCAACAGTCTTTGCGGTTTTGCCGCGATCCTTTATACGCTTCACGCACACGAATTCCGCTTTGAATCTATCATCAACGGAGCCGACAGCGGCGCGATGAATGTCTTCAATACAGTAGCCATTCTTATTTTTTCCGCTATGATCTTCGATGCACTTGACGGCATTGCGGCCCGTATCCTCAACGCGGCAAGCATGCACGGGATCCAGATGGATTCGCTCTCTGACATGGTAACTTTCGGAGTCGCTCCGGCGGTGCTTGTGGTCGTACTTACTGATTTTCTCTATTCCTGGCGCATTTCAGGCGGCATAACTGCGCTGCTTTACATTTGCGGAGCAATTTACCTCGGAGGAGCCGCATTGCGTCTGGCCACCTATAATGTATACGCCATTGAGGGAAGTAAAAAGAACCCCAACTGGTTTTCCGGGATGCCCTCTCCGGGGGCGGCCGCGGCTCTTTGCGTAGTGATATTTCTGATGCCCCAGTTCAGGGATTTTTTCAGGGATTTCCCGTTGATCCTCCCTATTTATTCCGCGTTGTTGGGTATCCTCATGGTTTCAAGGATCCCCTATCTCCATGCAGGAAGATTTCTGATGTCTGTCCGCCATAATCCCCAAAGGCTGATAGTACTTATCGCCCTGATTGCCGTGGTAACGATATTCCGTCTGCCCGGTCTGGCGGTAATAGTTACTTTGTATGTGCTTTCCGGCCCGGTGCTGGGACTCTATAATCTTTTCAGCAAAAAGGAGCCGATAGGACAATGAAATTTCTGATTACCGGCGGTGCCGGATTCATAGGCGGGCATTTGACCGAAGCCTTGCTGAAAGACGGGCACGAAATCGTGGTCGCCGACAATTTTTCTACCGGGAACATCAGAAATCTTGATGCAGTAAAGGATTCGGCATCCCTGAAAATCATTACCTGCGATGTGGCAGAAGAAAAAGACAGAGTCCGTCAACTGGTAAAAGAATGTGATACAGTTATACATCTTGCCGCCGCTGTCGGCGTGGAACTGGTTGTGAATAATCCTGCCCACACGATTTCCACCAATGTGCGCGGTACAGAAAATGTGCTGCTGCCTGCAGCTGAATTTGACAAGCGTATCATTGCAGCATCGACCAGTGAAGTATATGGTAAATCCACCCACGAAAAATTTTCCGAAAAAGATGATCTGCTCATCGGTTCTCCGGAACACTCAAGGTGGAGTTATGCCTGCAGTAAGCTGCTGGATGAATTTTATCTCACCGCGCTGGTGCAGAGTTCAGGACTGCGCGGAACTGTAACCCGTTTCTTCAATACCGTAGGTCCCCGGCAGACCGGCAGATACGGAATGGTTCTGCCCCGTTTTGTTCAGGCTGCTTTGAAAAATGAAGATATCCCGGTCTATGGTGATGGTGGACAATCCCGCT
>JAFVRT010000033.1 GCA_017504125.1 Lentisphaeria bacterium | reverse complement strand
CAAGGAATCGGCGGCTCTGGGGATAGTGGGCTCCGCGGACAAAGTTGCAATGCAGCGTACGCATATTCTGCAGATCTTCAATCATGACAGTTTCCGGAGTCGCTGCGCCCGATTCCGCATGGGATTCGTGGCGGTTGAACCCTTTCAAATAAATTTCTTTGCCGTTGAGGAGGATTTTTTTCTTCGCAGTTTCAATGGTTCTGATACCGAAACGCTCGGTAACCGCTGTGCCGTTCACTCTGGCGGTGATGAAGTGCAGAGCTGGAGATTCCGGGCTCCAGAGTTTGAAATCAGGAACCGTGAATTCAGATTTGCAATTTCTGACTTCAACTTGCTCAAATTTGCCATAGCCAAAAGCAATATCGGCGGTGAAATACTCAGGAGCTCCGCCTTTGAAAAGGAATTCTACGCCGATTTTTCCGGTACGGTAATCCAGCGTGCGGATCAGCATACGGTCGAGTTCGCATTTTTCGTATTGGAGTTTCAGTTCGATACCGTGCCAGAAACCGCCGAATGCATAAAAGTCGTAATCCGGATTGAAAAGTTTCATCTTTTCAGAATGGAAATTATTATCAACTGCAGCGGTAATGGTATGAAGTCCGGCACTTAACGGACCTGTTTCAAACTCCAGATAACTCCAGGGCATGCAGGAATAGCCCGCTTCTTTGCCGTCAACGCGGAATTTGCACCGCAGTCCCATGCCGTCAATGAGGATAAAAGCATTTTCAACATCTTTTTCAAGAACAAATGTCCGGCGGTAAAGCGCGGTTCCCCGTTTTGCAAAATAATCCGGCATGGTATCGAATGCGCCGGGAACGCACATGATATCGTTTGCTTCAAAATTCGCATTTTCCACATCTTCAAGCAACCGGTCCTGTTCGAAACGGAATTGCCACGAACCATTCAAAGAAATACGCTGCATAAAAAATCCTCCTGACATTAAGATCGAAATGAATATACATCAACTTGCAGAAAAATCAAGCCTCCGATACGGAAAAAGTAAAGAAAAATGGGCAGTTTGAAAAATCTTCAAAAGTTTCTTGTACTTGCGTACAGCCGAAGCTATATTATACAGATGTATTTTTTTTGATTTCAGTTGTTTTTAACATGATTGGTGGAAAATATGAAAGCAGTTTATGATTTTTTGATGTATTTTACCGGTTGGCCGCTGGCAGTATTGCTGATAGTTGGAGGATTGTATTTTACTTTCCGTACCAGATTTATCCAAATCAGGCTTTTTATTGAATCTCTGCGGGTACTCCGCGAAAAACCTCAGAACGCTTCCGGAGTTTCTTCTTTCGGAGCATTGATGATCTCCACCGCTTCGCGGGTAGGCAGCGGGAATATCATCGGTGTTTCCACTGCGATATGTCTGGGCGGCCCCGGAGCGGTTTTCTGGATGTGGATAACAGCACTCATCGGAGGTGCTTCCGCCTTTGTGGAGTCCACTCTGGCTCAGATCTACAAGCGGAAAAATCCTGACGGCAGCAGCTACGGCGGCCCTTCGTTTTACATCGAAAGTGCCTGCCGCAGCAAGGTGCTGGCACTTGTTTTTGCCGCAGCATTGATATTTACCTACGGCGTCGGATACAATATGCTGGCTTCTTACAATTTGCAGAGCTGTTTTGAAAAATTCAGCTTTTACGGCCCCCGGAGCTGCTGGATCTTCGGAGCTGTTACAGCGTTGTGTTTCTTCGGAACGATCATCGGCGGCAACAAAACGCTGGTAAAAGTTACCGGTATCCTCGTCCCACTCATGGGGGTAGGATATGTGCTTCTGACGATAGTTGCTTTGTGTATCAATGCTCATCATCTGCCGGGAATGATCTCTGAAATATTCCGTAATGCCTTTGATTTCAAGGCGATCTTCGGAGGATTTGCAGGTTCCGTGATCATGTACGGTCTTAAACGGGGACTTTACTCCAATGAAGCCGGTATCGGTTCTGCTCCCAATGCTGCCGCCGCTGCTGATGTTTCCCACCCCGTCAAGCAGGGGCTGGTTCAGATGCTGTCGGTTTTTATCGATACCAATATCCTCTGTACTGCTACTGCTTTGATGTGTCTGTCGTCCGGAGTAATTCCAACAGCCAAAGCCGCAGGAGCCCCCTATGTGCAGGCTGCAATGAGTCAGACCTTCGGCGGTGCCGGAGCCGTTTTTATCGCTGCTGCGGTGATGCTTTTTGCCTTTACCACTCTGCTGGGTAACTTCTACTATGTGGAAAGCTGTTTTGCCTATATTTTCGGACGGAAACCCGGAAAGACCGCTCTCTTTATCATCCGCCTTGCCGGAGCTTTGCTGATTTTTGCCGGAGCCGGAATGCAGATGGATATCGCATGGGGGATCGCGGATATTTCCCAATGCATCCTTGCTTTCATAAATATTCCGGTATGTGCCATTATCGGAGGTGTGGCGTATAAAGCCTTGGATGACTACATGCAGCAGCGTAAAGAAGGTAAAGCTCCTCAATACAACGCCGCCGCCAACGGAGTATGTCAGCATACCGATTTCTGGAAACAGGAAGATTGAAATGGAAAGCAATAGATGTTTCAAGGTCAGAACTGCCGCCGAAGAAGATGTGCCGCTGATGTTTCAGCTTATCAATGAAATGGCACTTTATGAAAAGCGTCCGCAGGATATGACCGGGAGTGAAGATGATTTGCGTTACTGGATCTGTGAACGCAAAACCGCCACGATGCTTATTGCTGAATTCAACGGCCAAACCGCCGGTTACGCGATCTACTATCCGGCATTCGGTTCTTTTGCGGCAATGGGGAAGGTGCATCTGGAAGATATTTTTCTGCGGGAACAGTTCCGTAATCAGGGATTGGGAAAGATCTTTATAGGAAAAATCGCTGCAAGGATAATTTCAGAAGGGTATCGTGCCCTTGAATGGAATTGTCTGGCGTGGAACCGTATGGGGATCGGCTTCTATGAAAGACTTGATGCCCGCAAAGAATCCGGCAGAGAATATTTCTTCTTTGAAAAAGCAGATCTTGAACGGGTCGCTGTGCCGTAAAATTTTGACAAAATGACAAAATCCGGTTGATTCAGATTGAATCGCGTATTATATTATGATAAAGTTAGCTGATGCTAACTTGTTTTTGTTTTTAAGAATTTCCTTAATTCGAACAATAATCAAAGAACAGAAAATCTGTTCCCCGGAACAAAAAAGGAGATTTTATGAATCTGTGGATCAAAGCAAGTGCGGCAGTATTCCTGGCTGTCGGAACTCTGGGATCGGCATTTACTGCCGCAGCCGGAGAAAAGGTGCAGAAGATCACCTTTATTGAAGATGATGCCCAAAAAAATATGGCATCAAAGATCTATACTCTCAAGTATACCAAAGCTGCTGATGTGGCTCCATTTGTCCGCAGCGCGGTCGTCCGTTACTGCAAAGAGTCCCATGTGTCCACTCTCAACGACAAGGCGAACAAACGGCAGCTTATGATCGTTTCCACCGGTATCAAGATGATCCCCTATGTGGATAAGATAGTTGCTGCACTCGACCGCAATGCCAAATTTGACAAATACTCCAATATCACCGGTAACGGAATTGCTGTGGGGATCTATCAGCCGGTATTCCGCGCTGTGCCCGATATGGTCAACATCATCGTGGATGGAGGAGTTTCCAGCAGTACCAAAGACAGTACTGTCAGATTTGATGCGGAACGCAATATGTTCTATTTCAAGGACACTCCCTACAAGGTCGAAGATATCAAAAAGAAACTTGCCTGGCTCGACAAAGCAGTTCCCCAGAGCCGCATCGAACTTGCTGTTTATGAAGTCCGTGACAGCGATCTGAAGGATATCGGGATCGATTATCTGGCCTGGAAAAACGGTCCCGGCTTGAACCTTTTCAGCGCAGGGTACAACGCTGTAAATTTCCGTGCCGCAGAAAGAGTGATCGAATATCTGGTCGAACGGGGCATTGATCTGGCAGGGGCTTCTTCTTTCGGTTTCGGAGGATTTTATACCGCTCCTGCATTTGATATGAGCTTTATCAGGCTCCTGCAGCAGAATGGCAAGGCTATTATCAGCAGTACGGCAAGTTTGTTGATCTCCAATGGCAGCCGCAAAGATTTTTCTGTTTCTTTTGCTCCCGAATATCAGAATATCGAAAAGAATGACAAACATGCGACATCGGTAACGATCGGCAAAGATGCTTCTCTGACTGCGACGATTTCTGATTCTTTTATCACTGCAGGTAAAAACGGTTCTGTCAATATGCGCTTCGATCTGGTAAACAGAAATGTTGTTGAACGGAACAATATGGGCAGTGAACTTGCGGAACAGGATAACATAAACGGTTATGTTTCATTGCCGTTCAATAAAGAACAGATCCTTGCAGTCTGGGAACGCAGCGCAACAGTTGAGCAGACTGTCGGCGTGCCGTTCCTTTGCGAAGTGCCTGTACTCAAATATATTTTCGGGACTACGACCGCAAATACCGAAGTTACCAGAATAATCGTTACTGCCCGTGCCGTACCGGTGGTCTACAATGAAAATATCGCTCCCGGAGCAGTTGCAGAATTTAACGCGGTGATCAAGTCCGGTAAGGAAAATAAGGCCGCAAAAAGTAATAAAAAAGTTCAGAAATAAGGATATACAGATATCATGAAATACAAATTTGCAATTTGGGGAACTGCGATTCTTTTGGCTGGCGGTACCCTTTTCGCAGGAGGTCCGGCAGCTCCTTTCAAAGACAGCAGCATCGATGCCAGACTCAATGTTACTGTCAAGCCGGATACCGACATAGTTCATTTCGTCAGAGATAATGCTGATCCCAATGTCATTACCAAAGCCTATACTTTGAAGTATGTCGATCCTTATGAACTGCGTTCTTATATCCGCGGTATCGTGCAGACACGCAAGGTCGATGACAAAAATACCAATGTTGAAGCGGTGAAATTTACTGACGGAACATCGATATTACTGATTTCCGCTGAAGATTACCGCTTTGCAGATGCCCCTAATGCCCAGGGCTTTGACTCGATCGTTAAAGAGCTTGACCGTCCGAAACTTGTTTCCAGTTCCGGAAAT
>JAFVRT010000032.1 GCA_017504125.1 Lentisphaeria bacterium | reverse complement strand
GGTTGTTGAAAACGAAGGGCTGAACTCTTGCGTATCATAATATGACATGAAACATTGTTTTGCGTTAGAAATCGGAAACAAATTAGCCTCAAAGGTAAAATCGCCAGTACCAAACACAAACTCATCGCCCCATGGCTGAATTTCTATATAACCACCACTAAAGTTCCACCCGCCCTTGCTGACACCTGTTATTGGAGTCCCACCTACTGAGGACACTTCATGCCCCATAAGGTCATCGACATCGCCATTATCGAATGTAATGTATGCGACAGTTTGATCATCAATACCATAAAGACCTGAGCCAGCCCACAACGAGCTTTTTACCAATGCCTCGTCTGAGTATACGCTCCCGACAACTGGCGAATAGCCGGCACCATAAGTTAATCCGGTGGTTTCACTTTCCTCAAAAGAATACACCCCGTCTGTCAGGACTGCCTTATATCCTGTCCATGTCTTGTTGACTGTATCGACAGAAGTGCATTTGTAATATTCGGCAGCACCGATGTTATTAATTTTTATTCCACCATCCGGTACAGGCAAAGTTCCGTTCCAGCCGCAGTAATTTTCCACCGTTTCGGGATTTCCGCTGTCGGAGGCTTCAAGACCGTTGAATGAAAGTCCCTGAAACTTCCCGTCAGCATTGACTTGTCCGAGAATAATATCGATGCCTTCGGAACCATTACCTCCTGATCCGGCAATGGTTCCGAAATTTCCGCTGCTGTCCTTGTATCTTGTTACGACCTTCCCGTCTTCAAGTCCGTTGAAAATCAATATCTGACCTGCCGGTACTACGGCGTTTTGAAAGTCGCTGTCTGTGTATATTTTCTGTAAATCCATTATTACATATCTCCAAAATTACCGTTACTGTCTTTGTATCGTTTTACAATTTTGCCGTTACTCAAGGCGTAGAAAACAAGAAGCTGCCCTGACGGTACTGCGGCATTGACAAAATCTGTGTCTGTGTGAAGTATAATCAAATTCATGATAAATCCTCATTTAGATAAATCAGGTCGGTAAGCGATGACTGTGCGGTGATATAAACCCGCCGCGGCAAATTGACAAAAGCAACGGCTGTATCATGGACAGTAAAACCTAACGGGTTATTATCCATATCGTATATATTCATATCGTATGATGAATAGTGGGGTACAAAATGCACACTGTATGGGACATTCAACCACTTGTTATCTTTTAGAATACACACTCTGGTGTTATCATCCCAGAATCCGTGCCCAAAGCGGAAATGGTAATGGTAATTGTAAAAGAACACAGATCCTGAGGAAGGATATACTTGCAGTGGGAGCTCTGCTTCTTCTGCGTCTTCGGAGGGATATTTTGGGATATCTACTATATTTAAGCTAAGATCCCCTCCCCAAATGACACTACAGTCTGAATCAAGAGGAACCCACCCGACATTACCGCCGCAGTAAAATTTATCTCCCGGAAAAAGTGCCTGCCAACCGTTAGAGGTGTAGATATTGGTAACTCCCAATTTCCTCCACTCTGAACCTGTGTAAACGCTAACAGCCATGGTTCACCTCAATATATAGGCTCTATCCATATCATACCGATTCCCGGACTTGCGGGTTCGTCTGCGCCGACATATACTATAATATGACCGCTTTCGCCTGTTGCGCCCTGCGGCCCTGTTGCGCCTCGCGGGCCGGTTGCACCTTGAGGCCCTTCCGGACCTATTTCACCCTGAATCCCCTGCGGCCCTTGAGGACCTTCCGGGCCGGGAGGTCCTGCAATACCCTGCTCGCCTTTTTCGCCACGGAAGGGCACAGCAGATGACCAGTCAGCAGATTCGCCGGAGAGCTTGAAGTACATGCTGCCTTCATCAATGGCAAGGAAGGCAAAACCCTTGCTTTCCGCATCATAAGCCGATCGTTCTGAAATAAGACCTCGTGCATCCGGATCAAAGTTCCAGCCGTCATCGCCCTTTATACCGCCCGCGCAGTAAACATACCATGGTGCTGTAAATTCAAACTTGTTATCGTAGGCAAGATAATTGTCGAGCTTGATGTTCCATCCGGTTTCAGTTCTGAAAAATGATCCTTTTTCAACAGGATAACATTTTCCGGAAGATGTGTAAACAGCTACCGGGAAACAGTTTTCGTTTTCGATACGGATAAGGCCGTCTTGAATTTCATTGACCGTCAGGCACATATTTTCCAACACTCCCGGATCGCCTTTGACGCCTTGTATGCCCTGCGGGCCCACGGGGCCCTGTATACCTTGCGGGCCCTGTTCACCCTGCAGGCCTTGCGCTCCGGTATCTCCCTTTTCACCTTTGTCGCCTTTTTCGCCCTTTTCACCCTTGTCGCCTTTGAACGAGATCGGGTCTGACCAATCGCCGGAATCATCAGAAGTTTTGATATAAAAGTCGCCGGTATCGGTAGCAAGAAAAGCAAAATCTTTGGCTTCATTATCGTACTGTGAGCGTTCAGAAAGCAGCCCCGTGGCATTGAATGTGAAAGCAGCTCCCCGTTCTCCGGTATCTCCCTTTTCGCCCTGCGGTCCCACCGGCCCCTGAACACCTTGCGGTCCCTGCGGGCCTTCCGGACCTTGAGGGCCTACTACGCCCTGTTCGCCTTTTTCGCCTTTTTCGCCCTGAGGCCCCTGCGGACCAGTTGCGCCTTGAATACCTTGCGGGCCTCTTGATGGCAAGCCTGTGTCTTCTCCGTCAATTACCCATGTGCCGGAGTCATTGATCAAAGGAGCTGACTCAATACATTGCTGCCGGATCAAAGCATTTACAGCTCCGGCAGTCACATATTGTTCCGGCAATTCTTCAGGAATATTACTTCCGGAAGCGGAAATACGATTACGGATGGCTATTTCGAACTGAATGACCAGAGAAGGCTTGCTGCTGCCGGAAAGAAAACCAAGCAGTTCAGCATGAAAATTCACCACCTCGGATTTTCCGATTGCAGCAGCCAGCTCTTTTGTATTGGTATTCCCCACCGGTATTATCACCTGATCTCCGGCAGCAGAAATACCTTCTGAGATCCCCAGCAGTACCGGTGTTTCCGGATCCCAATCCTGTCCGATATAGAATTCCCATGCGGCATATTCTTCAAGATCTTCCCATGGTTTTCCGTCAGCAGAACGGAATCTCAGCATCAATTCCGATTCCATTCCTCTGGTGAATTCCGGTAATTTTTTCCGTTCCGGATTACCTTTGGGATCCACTCTTTCTCCCTTTACTCCGTCAACCTGCAGGTAAACTGTTATTTTCTGCATTATTTTTCTCCTCTTTATTTTATATTGCTTCCAAATCGAAATATTTCTTAAAATCCGGATGCGAGGCAAGATCCACCGCCGCATATATCATCAAGTCGGACTCTTGGGGGTACCTGCCTTCATACTTTGCGCTTTTGAAATACGCCCCCTGCTTCCACAGATCACCTGTAACAGGCGGTGGCGGATAGATGATATATGCTCCTTTTTTGGCGTTTATTCCTATCTTGCATACCGTTCCTTCTTTTTGCCAATACTCCGGTATCTGCGCTTCGATCTGCGGGAATAGACACCAGTCAAACGCTCTTGAATCAATACGACCGGGATGACGGGAAAAATAACCGTCATACAGCCGATAATCACTCCATTTTTCGATACTGTTGTCAAACACCCGTATCGCCAGCGGAACTGTTACAAAACGCATTTTCTGAATGAGTCTGTAACGCTGTAAGGCCCATGGTATATCATTGATCGGTTCCCTTGTGCCATTATGTTCGATGATATCTTCACCCAGAATACCTTTTTCACCCAAAAGAAAAGCTGCGTTCAGATCGGGCTTTTCGTTCTGCCATGTTTCTTCCGGGATCGGAAATCCGCGGGCAGCCTGAGGATGCCAATTGGAGTATTCATAATAGTATGAAAAATATTGCCATGGGTAAAAAACTTTTCCTGCGTCGGGGAAACTTTGGAAAAATTTCGGCATCCTGTCAAAAGAAAAATCAAAATGACAAATCTCTGGCGGTTCAAAATCAGGATCAACAGAAACACGGGTGCGATATTGCAGATCCTGAAAAAAACGGAATGCCGTATTGAGAAAAACACAAGGATCCACGCCCCGCATTTCACCGTTTATCAACCCCATATCGCTCCAGACGCTCATGACAAATACCACCGGTCTTTGAAATTTATCATTCCCCCCTGCCATGTCTGGCGAAGATTCAAAGCCTTTCCGGTCTTGTCAGAAAAACCATCGTATCTTGCCAGCTCCCAGAAGATCCTCCGGCCGGGGATATAATGAGATTCTATGTTCAAGTCTGAAACATAGGAAAAAGTCCAGTAATTACTGTCATCCCAATCCGCCGCCAGACATATCCTGCCGCCGCCGGAAGAAGAAGGCGTAAAAACCGTATCATCGATCCAGTATCCCCGCTTATCTCGCACATCTGTCCAGCCGCCTTTTATTGTGAAACTTCTGTCACCGTTGTCAATAACAGCAAACAGCCCGTTATAGACATTTGAGCCGCGTGACCCAAGCAGGACTGCCGCCCTTTCGTTATCATCGATAAAAAGCAACTCGGCCCTGCCGGATTTGGCATATTCGTACTGCACAGAACCGTCCACCTGCGGAACAACATCGATAAAACGCTCCGGAGTCCCCTTTACGCCGTACAGAAACGCCACACCGGCAATCTGCACCGGTCCGGCATGTTTCGGGGCGATATTTTCCATTGCCACGCCCCAGATGCAATCAAGATTCTGTACCGGCTGACCGTAGATCTGCAGATTGCGGAAATCAAGGTAATAAGGATAATGCCGGTCATAAGGCAATATTTCCACGGGGGAATATATTTTGATCGTTTTATCTGACACATTGACCAGATTGACTGAAGTATCAGAAAGTATGTTCCAACCGCCGTAAGTATTTTCTCCGGAACTCCCCTGCCGCAGTAATTCATTCAATGCATTGTAACGGGCAGCCGGTTCCGGCTGCCACGGCTCACCGGGAACTACATCGACCAGTGCTTCAAAAGGTACTGTTTCTTTGTTCATAGATCATCATTTGCTCCTTTCCTGCAAGTGACCGGAATGTCAAGATGAAATTTTTCTGATCCCGTTATTTTTGACACAGCCGATACAGTAAAAACATTTTATGCAGATAATTTCTCAATTAAAAAAGATGTATATTTGAAATTTTGCTTCTGCAATATTATATTCTGTGTTGTCTTGTAATTCACGGAACTTTTGAGAGGGGGAATCATGACCTTATTTTGGCTGCTGCTGGCTGTTGCCGTTATAATTGTCGTAACAGCGGTGTGGAAGATCCATCCGCTGCCGGTATTGCTGCTCACAGCATTTTTTTTCGGAGTATGCAATAACTTCGGAGTGATAAAAACCATAAATATGATTTCAAGCGGTTTCGGCAATACCATGAAAAGTATCGGCATCGTGATCATTGCCGGTACTGTCATCGGAGCTTTCATGGAACAGCGCGGAGCATTGAAGGTCATCGCCGGCAAAATCATCGCTCTTACCGGAAAAAAACGGACACCGCTTGCCATGAGCATCATAGGTTTTCTGGTTTCCATCTGTATTTTCTGCGACTCGGCTTTCGTCATACTCATCGGACTGTGGAAAAAACTCGGAACCATGACCGGACAGGCATGGGCAGTTGGTGCTCTCGCCCTGAGCATGGGACTTTATGCAGCCCATTGTTTCATACCTCCCACGCCCGGACCGCTGGCGGCAATGGCCATATTGTCCGCAGATTTCGGCAGGGTGCTTTTCTTTGGTTCAATCGCTGCGGCAGCAGCAACCGCAGCCGGTTATCTTTACGCCGTCAGGGCCGGAAAAAATGAGGTACTTGCCGGAGAAAAAGAAGCCGCAGGATCTGAAGGCGATCCTGATGAAAAAACAGAAAAACCTTTTCAGTATCATTGGAGCGCGGCATTCCTGCCCATAGTTGTCCCGCTGCTGCTCATAGGCGGCAATTCCTTCTGCGGGATCATCAAGGGTACTCCTGCCCCGGTTGCTTCATTTTTTTCCGCTGCAGGCAATCCGGTAGCGGCATTGACTGTGGGTGCGTTCATCGCAGTATTTTTCATCGGCCGCTGGCAGCGGAGCGAACTCACCACCGGAGGCATAATGGGTAAAGCAATAATCGATGCGGCCAATATTCTGCTCATCACCGGAGCCGGCGGAGCATTCGGCGAGGTTCTGAAGCAGGTGGATTTCCGCCATCTTATGCCGGCAGCAAGCAGTTCAGCCGGAGTTTTCTCATTGCTGTTCCCGCTGATTTTTGCCGCAATATTGAAAATCGCGCAAGGTTCCTCAACTCTGGCGATCCTGACTGCAGCAAGCATCACAGTACCTTTGCTTGACACATTGGGGCTTGGGACCCCTGTCATGCGTGCCTTGAGCTGCTGTGCCGTCTGCTGCGGCGGCATGATGGTTTCTCATACCAATGACAGTTATTTCTGGGTCGTAACCAGATTTTCCGGTATGAATGTCCGGCAGGGCTTGAAGCTCCAGACCCTCGGTTCGCTGGTTTCCGGAGTGACCGGGGCGGCTGTATTACTGATACTTGCGGTGCTGTTCCGCTGATTTTTCCGAAAAGAACGCAATCATCATGTTGAAAACTCTGATCCGTCCGGCGATGATCTTCATTCCACTTGGAATCGGAATGTGTTTACCGCAACTGCATCAATACGCCTTCATGCTGCGCTGGCTGCTGATGGTGATGCTGTTTTTTGTATTTCTGAAACTCGATCTCAAAGATCTGAAATTCCGCCGTTCTCATTTTCTGCTGCTGGCAGCTAATCTGCTTATCGGCACCGGAGCGTTTCTCATAACGCTGTATGCAACAGGCAATACCAGTCTGGCTCAGGCAGCTTTTTTCACCGGCATAACCCCTACTGCCACAGCGGCATCGGTGGTCATGGGATTCATGCGGGGCAATGTGGGGTACATGGTAACTTCATTTGTTACGACCAATATCGGCATATCGCTTGCGCTGCCGCTGCTGTTGTCCTGGGTATGCGGAAACAGTTCGGCAAATTTCATGCTGCGGGTACTGGAAAGTCTGATATTTCTGCTGGCGATCCCCGCATTGGCGGCCTTTATTCTCCGCAAGCTGCACCCGGATTCCCGAAAGTGGCCTGCCGGACTTGCCATGTTCAACTTTTCTCTGTGGTCGGTCGGTCTGCTTATCATGGCCGGTTCGGCAGCAGAGTTTTTCCGGATCAACCCGGAGTTTTCCCCATGGATCATCGCTGAAACAGCCATGATCTCGCTGCTGTTGTGTATTTTCAACTTCACGGCGGGATATTTTCTCGGAGAAAAAGAACTGCGTCATGAAACAAGTCAGAGTCTGGGACAGAAAAACACCACTCTCACAGTCTATCTGGCCCTGATTTATGCCGGTCCTCTTG
>JAFVRT010000334.1 GCA_017504125.1 Lentisphaeria bacterium | reverse complement strand
TGATGAATATTGAACGCCGTCATGGTGAAGGCAAGCCCGTTATCCGCAAGGCTCTGGTCGAACTTACCGGCAAGCCTTTCCAGAAATTGGTGGAAAACCGCGCCGTCTGGGCCGTGGAAACCGCTTACATCTATCCCGGCCCCATCCAGTACTTCGGTCCCTCCGAAGTCTGCGACCTGGTCACCAAAACTCTGATGCTGGAAAAAGCATAATGGCTGAAGTCAAACTCGATATCGATTATGTGGCCGATCTTGCCCGGCTTGAACTCACTCCTGAGCAGAAAACTGCTCTGAGTGCCGAGTTGGGCAATATCGTCAACTACATCGCAGAACTTTCAGAAGTCGATGTGGAGGGCGTGGAGCCTACTGCTCACGCTTCAGCTTGCTCCAATGTCTGGAGAGAAGATGAAGTGCGTCCCTCCTATCCCCGCGAAACCATGCTGGCAAATGCCCCCGGTGTTGTCAACGGCGAATTGATCCGTCTTCCGCGGGTCATGCCGGGATCGGAGAGTTGACAAATGGCAGATAAATCATTTACCATACACGCCCTTGCTCAGGAATTGAAAAGCGGCAGACTCACTTCGGTCGGCTTGTGCCGCCGCTGTCTTGATGCTGTTGCGGCCCGCGACGGAGAGATCAAAGCCTTCCTCAAGGTCGATGCAGACAAGATCATGGCTCTCGCTGCTGAGTCAGATGCCCGCCGCAAAGACGGCAAGGCATTGAGCGACTACGACGGGATCCCCGTCGGTATCAAGGACAATATCTGCGTTACCGGCGAAACCTGTTCCTGTGCCTCCCGGATCTTGGCTGAGGTGGTATCGCCTTATTCCAGTACTGCTGTGAACAGACTTACCGCTATGGGATTCATTCCTTTCGGCCGTTTGAACATGGACGAATTTGCCATGGGTTCCAGTTGTGAAAACAGCGCAGTACAGAAAACGGTCAATCCGCTCGATACAAGCCGGGTCCCCGGCGGTTCCTCCGGCGGTTCTGCTGCCGCCGTGGCAGCCGGATTTGTTCCCGCCGCTCTCGGCAGTGACACCGGCGGTTCGATCCGTCAGCCTGCTGCGTTCTGCGGCATTGTGGGTGTGAAACCGACCTATGGCCGGGTTTCCCGCAGCGGTCTTGTGGCATTTGCCTCAAGCCTTGACCAGATCGGTCCCATGACCAACGATGTGGTGGATGCGGCGATCCTTACCGGGATCATGTCAGGCAAAGATCCTCTGGACTCCACTTCTCTTGATGAAGCGGTTCCGGATTTTGCCGCTGCCGCGTTGAAGGGAGCTGAAACAGCTTCTCTCAAAGGTGTCAAAATCGGCTTGCCCAAAGAGTATTTCACCTCAGGAATGGATGCCGGAGTGGAGGAGCAACTCAAAAAAGCGGTGGAAAAAGTCAAGGCCATGGGTGCCGAGGTTGTGGAAGTTTCACTTCCCCATTCCAAATATGCCGTGGCAGTATACTATATCCTTGCCACAGCAGAAGCCAGTGCCAATCTGGCCCGCTTCGACGGGATCCGCTACGGCAAACGCATTGAAGGCGGCGATCTCAACGCCACCTACTTCAAAAGCCGCGGTGCAGGCTTCGGTGATGAAGTCAAACGCCGTATTCTGCTGGGAACTTATGTGCTTTCCAGCGGGTACTA
>JAFVRT010000333.1 GCA_017504125.1 Lentisphaeria bacterium | reverse complement strand
ACTACTCTCATAGACAGCTTTCGCACCCCCAGCCTTTGTGTTGGATGACCTGTTTCAACTCTTTGGGTTCCCGGAATGCCCTGATCATAAGATCCGCGATCTTGCTTATTCCGTCATATCCGTAAAATCCCCTGCCCCAGACCAGATCGACAAAATTGGCACTTTGGGTATAAAATGCTGCCTTCTGGCCTATGGCAAGAAACTTTTCATCATGTTTTTCTTTTGCGGCGAAACGCATATTCACATGCAGAGTCGGAGTTATCACAATTTCCGGAAAATGCTGCTGCAGAAATTCAAGATCCTCTCTGTCGCCCGGAATAAAAACATCTGCAAAGATCTGTTTTACATTGAATCCTGCTTCAAGCAGTCTGCGGGCAAGACTCAAAACCCGCGGAGTGGCCGTATAATCCAGAACTATTCCGGTGGAACCTATGATCTGCAGTGCTTTTTTCAATGACTCAGCGGCCTGTTCTTTTTGAATTGCGAAATCCGGTTCCGGCAGAGCAAGTGCTTCAGCGAAACGGGCGTAATTGCTCTCTATCTCCCTGTCACCGTAACACATGGGTAAATGAAGGTGTTTCTGTCCTAAACGGCTGACAAGTTCTTCAGCTCCGGCAGCAGCCTGAGGTATCCAGGTAAAATTCAGAAAACTTTCCGCCATCTTCTGATATTCGGCAAAACTGCGGCAACGGCTTATTTCTCTGCATGTTATGCCATTGCGTTCCAACCATGGAAAAAGTTCACATTCGCGGTCTGCCGGAAAATCGCTGCCCAGCAGATTCACCGCTTTCCTGTCCATTTTATAACTTTTCTTCAGCGGTACAAAAAGCTGCTTTCTCATAAGCTGATCCGGTGTAAGTCCGCTTTTACGCATTGTGGGATTCATGTAGCAATCCACAAAAATAATATCGGGAAACCGGATCCCCAACTGTTTTATTATTTCCGGGAAATCAACTCCGGCAAAAAGTTGGACACAACTCAGAAATACCAATACCACGGGCGGCCTGCGGGGCAGTTTTTTCAAAACTTCTGTCACACCTTCTGTAACATTGTCTTCCATTGAAGAATCAAAAAAATCATTTTCTTCGATACTGACCCACGACATCCGGTGCATGGCCTTCATCTCAGCGGCTGTAAGTATCACACCCCGTAAACACCCTCTGGCACAGACAAAGATCTGATGCGCCTCAGGCAGCAGCATACCGGTATGAACGATGTTCCACATGCCGCGAGCCGGAGGATTGAACTCAAGTCCGCCCGGAAACACCTGTGGAAACTGAGCTTTTCCAATAGAAACAGATATGTTTTCAGTTACAGCCATTATGCTTTTGCTCCTCCGGCAATTTCCATGATCCTGTCAGCAAGTTTACGGTAGGATGCGGCCATTTCGGAGCGCGGAAACGCACTCAATACACACTGTTTTTTTTCTTCTGCCTCCTGGACAGTTTCACTCCACTCAAGCATACCGGCAATGGAAGTATTGAAATCCGCTGCAAGTTCCTCCACTTTGGCAACTTCATTTTTGACATTGCGCTTATTCAAGATGAATCCGCCCAACCTGGCATATCCCCGGCGGCTGTAATTGCCGACCGCCATAGCGATATTGGCAGCGGCATGAACAGCCATATTTTCGCCGGAAGTCAGAATAAACACATAATCGGCATATCCATTCCGCATGGGCATTGAAAATCCTCCGCAAACCACATCTCCGAGAACATCGTAAAGTACGACATCCGGTTCCCAGAGTTTGAACGCGCCTTTTTTTTCCAAAGTTTCCAATGCAGCGATAATACCGCGTCCGGCACAACCGACTCCGGGAGCCGGACCTCCGGATTCCACACAAATCACTCCGGAATCCCCGACTTTGCCGACTGCGGCAATATCGATATCACTACTGCGGCGGATAAGCTCCAGAACGGGAGTAACTTTTTCTCCGTGAAGCAGCTGCGAAGTGGAATCCGCTTTGGGATCGCATCCTATCTGAACTACTTTCAATCCCCTTTCGGCCAAAGCCAATGCAATATTGGAAACGGTAGTGGATTTACCGATACCGCCTTTACCGTAAAAAGCCAGTTTCAACATGATCTGCCTCCATGATCTCCCCGGCCTATAACGATCTTCCGGCCTATGGATGAAAGTTTTTTCTGCAATTCCGATTTCAAAACTCCGGCACACCCCGGATCAGCAATATTTTTGTTATTGTAAAGAGAATATTTGCTCCTGACTTCCATAGGAGATATATTGGGCATGACCACATTGGCCCCGGCCAATACGCCCAATTCCCGTCCTTCCGGCATCAAAGTTCCCAGAGCAGTAGTAGCAGGAAGCAATAACTGCGGATCCATGATCCGGCAAAGACTCAGCAAAAGCAAGGTCAATTCAGCACTTCCGGTTTGGCGATCTGCAAAAGGAGTATCACAATGGGGAATAAATGGACCGATTCCGACCATGTGCGGCTGAAATCCGCTTATGAACTCCATATCTGCGGCCAGATGCTCCAGAGTCTGTCCCGGAGTTCCCACCATAAAACCGCATCCGGTCTGGAATCCGATATCTTTGAGATCAGCCAGACACTCCATTCGTTTGCTCCACGATTGCCGGGGCGGATGTATCATGGCAAAGTGTTCAGGATCGGCACTTTCATGCCGGAGCAGATAACGATCTGCTCCAGCTTCAAAAAGACTGCGGAAGTCGCTCTTGGATAATTCACCGACCGAAAGAGTTACGGCACACTCCGGAAAGTCTTTTTTTATCTTTTCCACAAGTTTGCACAATTTTCCGGTATTCCAGAAACGGTCCTCGCCGCTTTGCAGAACGAATGTACGGAATCCGTATTCAAATCCCGCCCGGCAACATTCGATGATCTCTTTTTCATCAAGGCGGTAACGCTCTGCTTTTTTGTTGGAACAGCGGATACCGCAATATAAACAATCATTGGAACAATAATTGGAAAACTCCACGATCCCCCGGACAAACACCCCGTTTCCGAAGTGTTCAATGGTCAGGGCCTCAGCTTTTTGAGCAGCGATCTGCCGTAATTCTTTTCCGGTACGCTGCAGCAGATAAAGCCACGCTTCACGGGACAGTCTGCCATCTCGCTGAAGTTCATCAAGCAATATTGAAAATTGTTTCATTGTTTTCCGATCCATTTATGCAAACAGCGGCCTCCTGACTGACGGATGCCGCTGCATGTGAACATAATGCACAACGGGCAATTTCCGTAATCTTTCATCTCAAAGCAAATTTCGATGTCAGGCAGATATTGCTGTCGCGAAAAAAGTTATTCAATTGTTTT
>JAFVRT010000332.1 GCA_017504125.1 Lentisphaeria bacterium | reverse complement strand
GTTCCCCGTATCGGCGGAGATTACTGGCTTTCTTATGTCGGACCTTCGGAGAGGTTCCGCCGTTTTGCCGCATTGTGTCCTCCGGATAAGAAACCGGGAGCCAAATTGCAGGTGGGATGCTCCCATGAACTTGCTACAGTTCCTTATGTTCCGGTTCCGGGACTGCTTTACCGCAAATATCGGGCAATGCATGAGATCGGAGTGGATACGGTAATGCAGTGCTGGTATTTCGGCAATTACCCCGGAATCATGAATAAAGCAGCCGGGATGTTGAGTTTTGAGGATTTTTCCACCGATGAATACACATTTTTATCCGGACTGCTGCGTCCTGAATGGGGGAAATATACCGATACTGTAGCGGAAGTTTACCGGGAGTGCAGCGAGGCCTACAGCAATTATCCCCTTTCCAATACCATGCAGTATTACGGGCCGTATCATGACGGAGTAGTCTGGCCGCTTTTCTGCAATGAGCAGAATCTGCCGCTTGCGCCTACCTGGAAGACCGATTTTCCGGTCAGCGGCGATACGATCGGTGAAACTCTCGACAACCATACGCTTGCTGAAGTTGTTGAACTTGCCCGCCGTTTGAGCGACGGCTGGAGCAATGCCGTATCCAAACTGCTGCCGCTGCGCGGAGCGTTTGCCGATATACCGGAGCGGATACGGGATATCGATCTGCTTCATGTCCTTGAGCTTCACTTCATCACCGGATATGATATTTTCAATTTCTACAATGAACGGAGCCGGAAATGCGGTGTAACTCCTGTCATGCAGGAAATTCTCAAGCGGCAGATCGCTGTTTCCCGCGAAGTTGCGGAACTTTGCCGCCGGGATTCCCGGATAGGGTTCCACTCTGAAGCGGAAAACTATAAATATTTTCCGGAAAAACTGGAGGCCCGTGCCGTAATGCTGGAACAGGAACTTGTTTCTCCTGCTCCGGTTTGTTCCACATTGACAGAAGCCGGGGATGGCAAAGAAAAACATGAAGCCAGAGATTTCAGCTGGAGTCTGGATTACGGTAAAGATGAACTGCTGATAGATCTTACCATGCACGGACGACACGACGGAGATCAGATAATGATAACATTGCGTGAAAATATCAACACTCCGCTGTTGTTTCTCGATCTCAACCGTAACGGAGCGTTTTTCCCGAATATCAGCGGCAGTACATACACTGTCACCGGTGATGAAAACTGCTGGCGTGCGGTTCTGCGCGTACCCTACCGGCTTTTTACATCCGATCCCGGATCGTTCAGAATATCCTTCGGCCGTTATCAGTTTGACAATGGGAATGGAGTGATCGTTTCCGACCCGGATGTGCCGGCAAGATTCCGTTTGTGCCTCGGCATATACAATCCGCAGTATATGTATCAGATCACAAGAGCGTGAACGCTGAAGATATCCGCTTTGAAACTCCTGTCAAAAAATTTTGACGGGAGTTTTTTTGCTTTTTAATTTTAGAAGAAACTTGATTTTTTTCTTTATTATGCTATATTAAAAAGTATAGCATATTTGGTGGAAAATTGAAAAAACATAAAAAAACTTCGATCAGCAGCAAGTTGCGCGACAGATTGTTCAGTGAGTTTTTGAGCTTGCGAAGTGCCAAACCGGTACGCATATCTGAACGGGAACTTGCCCGCCGTTATGAAACTACAGCCATAACGGTTCACAATGTATGCCTTGCTCTTGCTGAAATAGAACTGCTGATCCACCTGCCCGGAAAAAGAGGATATTTTATCAATCCCAATTTCGGTGTAAAAGAAGATAACAGTCTGTATCTGGGCGTTATCTGCCGCAGCGGTCCATTGGGGATCAATTTTCCCGGAAGGTCATTTCATGTTGTTTCTGCCCTGAGTGAACGCCTCGGAGTCAAACTGGGCGGCGTATTCTTTCTGCCGGTTAAATCTGCTGATGAGAATGAGATCATT
>JAFVRT010000331.1 GCA_017504125.1 Lentisphaeria bacterium | reverse complement strand
GCTTTCGCAGTACAAAAAGAACCCCAACCCCAAGCTTCACTACCAGCCCCTCACCGGCGGAGTCTATTCGACTCAGCAAAAAAGTCTGATGTCAAAAAAGTTCAGCAAGGATGAACTTTTCAAAGACGAAAAATACCACTGGTACAAACTTGGTTCCGGAAAACTTGCCAAAGACTGTTATATCTGGCTGCACCCCTCATGGTATCTGAAATTCAAAAGTATCTCTGCGGCCTACAGCGATATCATGCCTGACGCAAGATACGGGGTGTGGATCTCCATGAAACTGCAGGGACCGGCTTATGCGCCCGGTTCAAAGAAAGAAAACGCCATATTCGTTGACCGCATAATAGTCGTCATAGAGTAAAAATATTTCGGGGGGAGAACCGCAATTCAGATATTATCTTCTCTGTTGCGGAACTCCCGTGGAGAAACTCCGAAATAACGCTTGAAAGAGCGTGAAAATTCGATCAAACTGGAATAGCCGCATTGTTCAGCTATCTCTTTGATCCGCAGCTTATTCTTTTTAACTGCTTCAGCAGCGGCAAGTACCCGCCGTACCCGGAGAAACTCCAGCGGAGTGATATGGTGCATCTGCCGGAACAACCGGCAGAAATGGGCACTGCTGACTCCCGCTGAGGATGCCAGTTTTTTGAAATCATATTCCCGGAACGGCTCGCGGCACATTTCATCAGCAAGATGCTTGATGTTATAAGAATCCCGGCCGCCTTTTTTCTGCTGTTTCAACTCATCTTCCAGCAGCAGCACCAGCCGGATGTAACAACTCACCAGTTCCGGATAATATTTGATCTTGTCCTGACAATAATAACGGCACATATCCGCCATAGTGCTGCATATCCGTTTCGGTTCGGCCGGGGAAAGACTCATTGAGGGACATTTTTCTTCAAGCAGCTGTATTATGCGTTCACTTATAAATCCGGAGCAATCGACAAAAATATGTTCACAATCAGCAGCCTTACACTCCGGAACCTCTCTGAAACTGTAAGTATGGCCGCGCTTCATCCAGAAGATCACCGGAGCATGGAGTTCAACCGCCTTCCCGTCAATCAGAAATTCAAGTGAACCGGATTTCAGAAATTCGATGGAGTTCAACCGCATGGTACAGGTATTGCGTATCGAAGAAGCTGAAAAAAAATGATGTACGGCCCTCAGATCCACATCTTCAAAAACGAACATTTTTTACTCCCGGAAGTTGTTTTACAGATAATATACCATTTTTTTTCTTTACTTCAATAGGAATGCGGCAAAAAAATATGCCAAAATGTAAAAATTTGATAACTTTTATTCATTTAAGCTAATTGCATAATGAATAAAGGTGGATTATAGTATACAAAAGTTCAATAATTTACACAAAAATCTTAAGGTCTGGAGAAAAAATGAAGCTATTCGAGTGTTCCAAAGGCTGTTTTCATAAAAACAATGTTCTTTCAGCATCTGCATTGAATGGTTTTATTTCAACCGCCGGAAGGCGGTTGAAGCTGTACAGCTTCACATTGATCGAACTGCTGGTGGTCACTTCACAACTCTGCCGTGATTTTTTTAAACGCTTTATTTGTACGGATAAGTACGGATGTGTACGGAAACATACGGAGAATGCCGCTCTCCAAAATACGCCGCATCATACTTGCAAAGCAAGTGCTTCATGTTTGCCGCAGGCAAACGCTTCATGCAGCAACGCTGCGCTTCACACGGCAGAGCCGTGCTTCATTCGATCAGCGTTCACGCTGATCGAGCTATTGGTGGT
Organism: Lentisphaeria bacterium; assembly: GCA_017504125.1. GTDB lineage: Bacteria > Verrucomicrobiota > Lentisphaeria > Victivallales > Victivallaceae > UBA1784. The sequence goes on along the minus strand of JAFVRT010000331.1, from coordinate 826 downwards.
GATCGCTATCATAGCCATTCTGGCCTCGCTGCTGATGCCGGCGTTGAATACAGCCAGAGAAAGAGCAAACGGAACAGCATGTGCAAATACTCTGAATACTTTAGGCAAATATATGTTCAGCTATGTCGAACTATACAAAAATGTTCCCAAATACAATCCTCCCGGCGGTTCATGGACGGTGGTTTTCAGCAAGTATATCGGCGTCGCACAGACTGAATTTGTTGTTCACAAAACAGGGCAACGGGGTAAATTCTCCTGCCCGTCACGAATCAAGATGCGTCCTCCGTCAAAGATGACTCAAAGTTATGAAAGCTCATGGGGGTACAACAGCAAGATCAACAGTGCTGCCACGATCATGTATTCCGTAGCCAGATGTTCCTTTCCCAGCCGCCTTATGCTGATCTGCGACGGCTATGCAAATCTCGGCCCCGGAACCAATGTTCCCCAACAGGTATTTTTCTCACATAACAACCGCAGCAACATGCTTTATATGGACGGTCATGTGGCACCGCGCAAGCCGGGTTCCTTCTCATATACGAACAATACGCCCTTCTGGGGCCCGACAACTCCTGGCAGTACTTATCACAACGCGAAAGACTGAGTCCAACTCTGAAGCATAAAACAACTCGCCACGATCAGAAGCATGTGTAATCATTCAGGATATATCAATACAGAAAGGTATTTGTATGAAAAATTTTGAACTTAAAAGCGGCAGCATGATTTCCATTATGCGACACAAACGATTTGCGGCAACTCCCGACAAGGACAGTTTTTCTTCACCCGGCTTGTGCCGGGTGAAGCCCATGGGCTTCACGCTGATCGAACT
>JAFVRT010000330.1 GCA_017504125.1 Lentisphaeria bacterium | reverse complement strand
GCTGGAAAAGGCAGTGGTCAGCCGTTATGCTTATGCTATCGAATATGATTTCATCTATCCTGATCAGCTGGAGCATTCATTGAGGAACAAAAAATATGATAACCTCTTTTCAGCCGGACAGATCAACGGTACCAGCGGTTATGAAGAAGCTGCCGGTCAGGGGTTGGTCGCCGGACTCAATGCCGCCCGTTGTGCAGCCGGCGAAGAACCGGTTTCTCTTGGACGGGACGCCAGTTACATCGGAGTCATGATCGACGATCTGGTCACCAAAGAGATCATCGAACCTTACCGGCTTTTTACCAGCCGTGCAGAATACCGGTTGACTTTGCGTCAGGACAATGCTGACCTGCGTCTTTGTGATTCCGCTTACGAATGGGGGATCCTGCCGGAAGCAAAATACAGGGAATTCACTGCGTACCGCAATGCTCTGCTGCCCGTGATTTCTGAATGCCGGAACAGAAAATATCATGACAAAAGTCTGTTGGTCTGGCTTAAAAGTATGCCGGATAATGCTCCTGTCGGATCTCCGTTGCCGTTCCCGGCGGAACTTATGCCGGAACTCCCTGCAGGTCATCTCGGTCAGCGGGTTTGGAACCAGTTGCTGGTGGAAGCCTGTTATGACGGTTATCTGCAGCGGGAACAGGCTGCCATCGGCAAACTCAAACGGCAGGAGGAACTGCGGATCCCTGAAGATTTTGATTATTCCGAATTACCGGGATTGAGGAATGAAGCGCGTCAGAAACTTATAAAGGTCCGTCCGCTTACTGTTGCTCAGGCAGAACGGATCGATGGTGTAACTCCGGCAGATGCTGCACTGATCCAGGTCGCTTTGCGGCGGCGCGGGGAAAAAGCATGATGACCGGAGTCCGGAGTAAATTTTTTTCTTCTCCGGCTGCTGTCGGGGCGGCGATAGTTGGCGCATTGCTGCCATTTGTTGCACTTGTATGCGAGATCCACAGTATAAATTGCGGAATTTCCGGCATTATGCCTGTGTGGGAAGAAATTTGCGGAACTCCTTATGCACCACCGGCAGTTTCTCATTGGCTTGGAACCGATTATCAGGGGCGTTCGGTACTGCTGCGGGCGTTGGCCGGTACTGTTCCGGCTTTCAAAGTCGGGATCATTGCAGGAATGGTTTCGGTATTTATCGGTGTCACCCTGGGGGTGTGTGCCGGATTTTTCAGAGGCAGAACAGATGATATCGTTGTATGGCTTTACAGTACATTTGCCTCCATGCCTTCTTTGCTGTTTATTCTTTCATTCGCTCTGTTGAGTGCAACTTCTCCGGGCTTGAAGGCGGTGCTTGAAAAATGCGGAGCATTTCTCCATATCGCGCCCGGAGCGTTGGCTGTTTATCTTGCTATCGGTATCACCGGATGGGTGGGGTTATGCCGCGTTATCCGGGCAGAAACCATGAAACTGCGGGATATGCCCTATGTAAATGCCGCAAAAATCGCCGGGGTTTCTCCGGCTGTGATAATATGGCGTCATATTCTGCCCAATGTGCGGCATCTGGTAATAATTTATTTTACTTTGAATTTCGGTGCCGCTGTGATGATGGAAGTCCTTGTGGGATATCTCGGACTGGGCGGCAGTTCCGGGATACCCGGATGGGGAAATATGATCGCCGCCGGACAGGAACGGCTCTGGCGCGGAGTATGGTGGGAATTGACCGCTTCAGGCGGACTCATGTTTATATTGATACTGGCCCTCAATCTGCTTGGGGATTCTCTGCGTGATGCCCTCGACCCACGCAGCAGTTGAAACAAAAAAGGTGATTTTATGGACAGACATAAATCCGGAGAAAACAAAAATTATTTGAGTGAAAAAAAAATAAGTTCTCAATTGAATTTGCTTTACAGTGCCGGAAAAAGCGTACTTCAGGGCGTTTTCGGACGCAGGATGCCTCCTGATCTGCTGCTGGCAGAATTTTTCCGCAGCAACCGTCAATGCGGTTCCCGCGACCGGGCATTTATTTCGGGCTGTGTTTATGCGCTGCTGAGGTATTGGGGATTTCTGCGCCGTATGATGCCTGCGGAGTGGCGGCGAAGCGTTGAACACGGCGAGATATTGTTTTCCAAGCGGGAACTGGGAGTGCTTTTTTATGTCGCATTGTTTTGCGATAATCCATCGGCACCGGAATTGAACAATTTTTCGTTGATATATGGATTTCCGAAGATAAATTCCCGTCCTCCGAAAAGTGTTGTTGAAAGAGCTGCGGCGGCCGCAAAAATACTTGATATGAGTTGTGAACTCACCATGGAACAATTGCTGCCGGAGTGGCTCCATGAGCGTATAGCTGATGCCGGAAGTACTGCTGCGGCTCTGGCAAAGCGGCCGCCGCTGTGGATAAGGATTCATCGCAATCTTGAAGCGTGTATGACGGAATTTGAATCCAAAGGACTGCAGTGTGAAATGTCTGAGCGTATTTCCGGAGCTGCGGCTCTTTTTGCTCCGAAGATCAATCTCTTTTCTCTGGAAGGATATGCCAAAGGTTATTTCGAGGTCCAGGATCTGGCCAGTCAGGCTATCGGAACGGTTTGCGGAGCAAGGCCCGGAGAACGCATCCTTGATGCCTGTGCCGGAGCCGGAGGCAAAACTTTGCAATTGGCTTCAATGATGAAAAACAAAGGCACGATCATCGCCGGAGATATCCGGGCCAATAAACTTGATGAACTGCGCCGCCGGGCTTCCCGTGCAGAGCTTTTCAATATCCGCACCAGAGCTCATGACGGCAAATTGTGGCGCGATGTTTCTCCTTTTGACCGGGTCCTGCTGGATGTGCCATGTACAGGTTCCGGAGTTTGGCGGCGCAATCCGGGGATGCAATGGAGTTTCACTCCGGAAAAACTTGAGTCCCATGTAAAAGTGCAGAAAGAGATCCTCGAACATTTCTGTGCTGCAGTAAAACCCGGAGGAACATTGATCTACTCCACCTGTTCGCTTTTTGCCGAAGAAAATGAAATGCAGATCAATGATTTTCTGGAACACCACGAGGAGTTCGTTCTGAAAGAAGGCAGAAACCCGCTGACCGGGGAGTTCTGCAGCGGATGTTACCGTTTCAATGCCGATGACGGAAATTGCGATTATATGTTTGCCGCAGTAATGGAGAAAAGTGCCAGATGAAAGCAGTTCACTTCAATATCGTTCTCGTTGCTCCGGAAATCCCGCAGAATACCGGAACCATCGGCCGGCTGGCGGTAGCGACCGATGCCACTTTGCATCTGATCGAACCATTGGGCTTTTCTCTGGAAGACAAATATGTCAAACGGGCCGGAATGGATTACTGGCAGCATCTTGATTTGCGTATTTACAAAGACTGGCAGGAGTTCCTTGAGAAAAATACTCCGGAGCGGATGTTCTTTTTTTCCACCAAAGGGGAAAAACGCTACTGGGACACCAGATACCGGGAACATGACTATCTGGTCTTCGGCCGGGAGTCGGCCGGATTGCCGGCGGAGTTTTATTCCGCATACGCAGATCTGCTGCGGACGATACCCATGCCGGGAACATTCAACCGCAGCTTGAATCTTGCCAATTCTGTTTCCATCGTTTTTTATGAGGCACTCCGTCAAAATGAGGCTTTGCTTGATTCATGAGTCCCCGCAATCTTTTTACCGCTGAAAATCTTAATCTCAGTATAGGCGAACAGATCATTTTTGATGATGCGGCAGTTTCCGCCTTTGAGGGGGAACGCATCGCTCTTATCGGGCGCAACGGCAGCGGCAAGACCACCTTGCTCAAGGTCATAGCCGGTATAGAGATCCCCATGGATGCGAAGATCGCCAAAGAACGGGATCTGCGTATCGCTGTCATGCCTCAGGATTTTCAGCTTGATGAAAATCTTTCCGCCAGAGAAAATATCAGGACAGGGCAGGAATATTTTTATGAACTTCAGCGGGCTTATGAAAGTAAACTGCCGCAGCAGGAACATGAAAGGATCGAGGAACTGCTGAATCGATACGATGCCTGGCACTTGGATCATAAACTTGATGAAATAATGGAGAAACTTCATCTGAGAGATGAAGACACTCCTGTTGCCGGATGTTCCGGCGGAGAAAAAAGACGCATCGCATTGGCAAGGGCGATCGTTTCGGAACCGGATCTGCTGCTGCTTGATGAACCTACCAACCATCTGGATGTGGAAACTATAGAATGGATAGAGAATTTCTTTGCCTCATGGCGGGGAACTGCTGTCTTTATTACCCACGACCGCCGTTTTCTTGATAAAATAGCCACGCGGATAATCGAGCTCGATCACGGAAAGATCTACAGCTATCCCGGCAGTTATGCCGATTATCTCGCCGGACGGGCGGAACGGCTGGAAGCTGCCGATGCTCAGGAAAACCGCCGCCAGAGTTTTCTGCGCCGGGAAATCGAATGGGTGCGCCGTTCTCCCAAGGCGAGAATGAAGCGCAATATGGGCCGCTTGCGCCGTTATGAGGAAATCGCCGCTCAATCCGGTCCGGTCAGGGATGAGGAAATCGATCTGGTGATCCCCAAAGGTCCCAGGTTGGGCAATATGACATTGGAACTGAAAGATGTTTCGTTGAGTTTCGGTGAACGCAATATCATCAAAAATTTCAACTTTGAGTTTGCTCCCGGCTGCCGTTTGGGTGTGGTAGGCCCCAATGGAGCCGGCAAGACCACCTTTCTGCGTTTGATAACAGGTGATCTTGCTCCTGACTCCGGAATCGTCAGGGTCGCTCCTACGGTACAGTTCAACTATGTGGATCAGTCGAGGGTGATCCTGGACGGCAACAAAAGCGTGCTTGACGAAATAGGCCAGGGAGTTTCCACCGTACAATTGGGGAGTGAAACCATCTCTGTCTGGACATACCTGCGCCGTTTTCTTTTTGATGAACGGCGGATCAATACACGCGTAGACCGGCTTTCAGGCGGTGAAAAGGCACGCCTTGCGCTGGCCAAAGTCCTGCTCAACGGCGGCAATTTTCTGCTCCTTGACGAGCCTACAAACGACCTTGACCTTTCTTCTTTGCGGCTGTTGGAAGAAGCATTGCTGGACTTTAACGGATGTCTTATTGCAGTCAGTCATGACCGATATTTTCTCAATCGTATATCCACTCACATACTGGGATTCGACGGCGAAGGAAACAGTTTCTTCACACCGGGAGATTACGATTATTATCTGGAAAAACGCCCGCATCCGGCAGTTAATGAAGTGAAAGAAAAAAATACTCCGCCCAAAACTGTTTCAGTTCCCGCACCGGCAAAGAAGAAACTTACCTACAAGGAACAGAAAGAACTTGATAGTATGGCAGATGCTGTCGCCGCCGCTGAAGAAAAAGTAGCGGAGTATGAAGCACTTTTCAGTTCTCCGGACTTTTTTCAGAGTCACGGCGGCGAAAGTGCCAGATTGCAAGCTGAATTTGAGGAAGCTCAAAAAAAAGCGGCCTCCCTTTACTCCCGGTGGGAGGAACTGGAGGCCAAGGCTGCGGAGTGCAGCAGATAATCATTATTTCAGGCTGTTTCAGAAAATCACCGTTACGATCGATTCCGGGCGCAGCATAAGCCGCAGATACTGTCCCTGATATTTCAGCTGGAATCCCTGTGCTCCGGCAGCTTGATTGCTGACTACGGCATAATGGGTACCGTCCGGATTTCGGCATACCGTGCATGAAATATTTTCCGGAGTATAGGGGGATATATCTCCCTTCAGCAATACTGCTCCGCGCTTGATCCCGGCAAAATGTTTAAAGGCGTGGTACTGCACGCCGGGAGTGATCTCCAGAGTCCGGGAGTGGATCTCCACCAGCCCGGCACAGGAAAAAGGTCCGAGATTCGGATTGCCGTTTTCATCAAGTGCGCAATTCCAGCCGACCATAGAGGAACAACCGTTGTTAAATGCCGAACTGATAGTGTCAGCCCACCAGATGATGTTGCTTTCCGGAGAATCCGGGTACAAATTCGGACCTTTTTCGGTCAGCTGAAAATCGATTTTCAATTCCGGATATGCCGCACGGACAGCTTGCATCATTTCCGGGCGTCCCGTATATGGATGCCACGCTACAGCATCGATATTTTCCCTGACTTTGGGATCAGAAAGAATGTAATTCACCCGCTTCCAGCCGCTATAATTATGGTCGTGGATCCAGATTTTTGTCTTGAGTCCTGCCGCATGCAGCCGTTCAGGCAGAAGTGTCCCGGCAAGGATCCTTTCAAAATCCGGATGCAGACGGCTCTGGGGCATCTTGCCGTTCTGGTCGGTTTCCACCTCATTTTGAATGGTCAGGGCATCGATATTGATTCCTTCTTTGGCGTATTCCTGCAGATATTTGACATAATAGTCGGCAAAGGCCGGCAGATAATCCATACGCATTTCACCGCCGCACATTTCGCCGCCGGTCTTCATCCACCCCGGCGGACTCCATGGGGAGGAAAAGATGTAGATATCTTTTCTGATTTCCAGAATTTCCTTCATGACGGGAATGATGTACTTCCGGTCATGGTCAATGGAAAAGTCTTTCATTTCAAAATCATCCGGAGTGTCGTCGTAACTGTAGACCTCGGTGGAGTAATCGCTTGCTCCGACATTAAGGCGGACGATTGAAAGATTCAGACCCTCCGGAGAAAAAAGATCCTTCAAAAGAGCTTTCCGTTTATCTGCGGTAAGTTTACTGAGCATATAACAGGCGGAATCGGTCATGGATATGCCGAAACCGAGCATCTTGTGTGATTCTGCGGCTGTATCCAGATCAAAACACCCCCAACCGTAATAATAATCTTTGGAAAAAGGCTGGTTTTCTGCAGGATAACAGAACCCGTTTTTGTCTGTTACCAATGTTTTTATTCGTTTCATAACATATTTCCTTTTGTGAAATTAAAGCAGAAGGACAATGTTTCTGCTGCTGTCAGAATACCCAGCTGCCCTGACGGAAAATGGGGATTTTTCTTCCGTCTGCGGTGATACCGTCGATTGCCAGATCCGCTGTGCCGATCATAAAGTCCACATGGATCATGCTGTCATTGATCCCCATGGCGATAAGTTCATCTTTGGTATATTTTTCGTAATTGGCAACACAGATGTCAAATCCCCGGCCCAGAGCCATGTGGCAACTGGCATTTTCATCGTAGAGAGTATTGTAAAAAAGTATCCCCATATCACTTATGGGAGAACGGTGATCGATAAGGGCACATTCGCCGAGGAATCCGGCATTTTCGTCCATGGCGATCATTTTTTCCAACGCTGCCTGACCTTTTTCGGCATGTACTTCAACAGCTTTGCCTTTTTCAAAACGGATGGAAAAGTTTTCGATCAAAGATCCCTGCCATGACAACGGTTTGGAACTTACCAGCATCCCTTCAGCTTCACCTTTTTTCGGGGAAGTAAAGATTTCTTCCGATGGTATGTTCGGATTGAAGATCCGTCCGGAAAGATCGGTTTCGCTGCCGCCGGCAAAGATCCCCTGTTCCATCAACCCCACCCGGAAATCGGTTCCGTTGGCGGCTCTGTATTCCAGAGCTGTCAGATGGAACGCATTGAGTTTGGCCGCCCGTTCATGTATGGTTTTGTTGTGTTCTTCCCAGTTTGCCATTGGATCACCGATCGCCCGTGAAGCCTTTAATATGGCATGCCACAACTGTTCAACAGCCTCATCATCAGAAAATCCGGGAAAGACTTTTCTTGCCCATTCCACTCCCGGAACTCCG
>JAFVRT010000329.1 GCA_017504125.1 Lentisphaeria bacterium | reverse complement strand
TTGGGGAACGGATGTTAACAAGGCTTATCCTCCCCAATATGAATTTGACAATTTTATCAATCTGTTATCCGGAAATAAAGCCCCGAATCCATTCGCAGATGATGATGAGAATGTTGAAAATCGCAAGCGGTGGCTGGAGCATATCTTCTCCGAGGGCATGGGCCGTATGGCGCGTGAAGCCTATTTCGGCGGTAGAGATGGTAATAATCTCTATTATTTCCCCAGGTTCAATTTATCTGATTTTACAAAAGTCTGGAACGGCTCCGCGTATGTGGATATTCCGGATACAAACTCAAAGGGAGGTTGGTATCAGCGTTTTACCAATAAGAATCAGAATGATGAAGATGCCAGAAAAGAGCTTGACAATGATACTGATTATCTGGATGATTTTTTGGATAAATATCTGGCTTATGTTCCTTCCAAAGACAAATCTCACTACTACTCCGATTCTTACATCCGTGATACAGATTGCACTAAACCTATCGGACTGCCATTTTTGCGCCGTATCGGAAATAACGGGGAAAAAGGAGCTTTCGACACAGTTGCCAATTTGCGTAAGCAGATCGCTGCCAACTTGAACGACTACTGCGATTCTGACTCGATCCCCACCAGCGATGTCGATCCCGCAACCTGGAAAACTGTTGTGGAAAACAATGGTACTGCGCCAAGATATACCGGTAATGAAAAAACTCCTTATATCAATGAAATCGCGCTGGGCATCAATCTGACAAATGCAAAATTTGACGGTGGCAAGTTTACCGTTGCTGTAAATGCTGAAGTGATAGCGGAATTGATCAGGATCTACAAAGAGATTCCTGCGGCAATTGGGAATTTCAAGATGCACGGTTATTTCAAGAAATTGGAATTGCCTTTAGAAGTTTCATTCAAAGGCAGTGCTTCAGTAACATACGATAACGGAGGCACGCCCGCAACGAAAACTGTCAATATTAATACTGCTGTCACAAATAAAAAGGAAGACGGCGGGGTAATCTCTTATATCGGTAACTTTACGGTATTGGAAAATTCTCCTTTCACCGTGGACTTTGCTTCCGGTGTCATCGGCAGCGGGCCTTATTGGGTGAAGAACAGTTCCACTATGAATAAAACTGTAGAAATTGATTTTACAGATGAAATCAAGAAGCTTGATCCCGATTTATCAGGTAAGACTGTGAACAGCATTTCTATTTCCCCGACCGATATAAGTGTAAAGTTGTTGAATGTTTCTTTTGATCTCACAAATCTTGCTTTGATTCAAAACGATACAACTGTTACTCCCAGTGTGGAACGCGGCGTGGACTTTGTAAAATTCAATGCTCCGGAGTCAGGTGCTGCACATAAGATCGAATTGAATAAAGAGATCACTGCTGATAGTGAATCATCTCTTTCTACAGCTACCGGAGCTGATAAGGTCATTTATCATGTCGGTGTCATGCAGGCAATTGATCCCAGACAGAATCTTTTTGCCAACTACAAAGAGACTCCGGACAAATACAGCGATTGGGTAAAAAAGGTTGAGCCTTCTATGACAATTGCTGATAGTGCAAACTGGAAATGGGATGATTTTGCAAGCCGTATTACCGCCGGAGCAGTCAATGCCCACTCCAATCCGTCTGCTCCGTTGTACGCTGATAGTAGTGAAATGCGTCCGGCAGGCGGGGATGTATTGTGTGATGTCGAAACTGCAACCGATCCCGTATGGCAGGGGATTGAGGTCGACAAACATATTTCCACGGCTGTCATCCGCAATGCGCCTATGCGCAGTCCGTGGGAACTTGGATTTATCCACCGCGGAATACCTTTCCAGACCATAAATCTTAAAAAAGCCGGTGGTATAGAATTTAACTCTGCAAGTGCTGTTTTTGCTGTAATAGATGATAATGCCCATGATCCGGTAAACTTCAGCGGCTGGGAAAATGCAAATGGAACCAGTTATTTAAATGGTGATGCCGGGATCCTTGACCAGATCAAGATGACCGAATACAACAAATCTTATGGCAAACTTGATTTTTCCGCACTCAAAAGTACTCCGGCAAACATGATCGATGCTTTTGGAGAACTTGGAGTTTCCAAACTGGCTGTGTTCAAAGGTCTTTTTGAAAATATCAAATATCATAAACCTTTTGAATTCATCAGCAGTTCGACCAGCAGCACATGGGCCGCTCTTGACGAAGGAAAAATCGCAGATACTTATGTCGCAGGAGATGCCATCGGAACCAATCCGGCAACGGCGGCGTTGCTGGAAGGTATACCTGAAACCAGATTGCGTTCCAAAGCTCTCGTCGGAACTGATGCTTTGGAAACTGCATTGACAGATCGCCCTGAGCAGAAAAATGATGCAGCACAAGAGGAGCTGGTCGGTAAAACGATCAATCTTACCGAAGGGATCTCTGCATCATTGCCGCAAGTTTTCAAGATCGTAGTTGTGGCTCAGACGATCAGAGATCTTAAAGGTGATATCAGCCGGTTCAACAAGCATAACAAACCAGTTATGGCCAAGTCTTCAGAGGGACTCGGAGCAAGTACTGAAGCAGTCATCGGCAAATTTGATGCAAAAATAGATTTTGATGATTCTGAAAACAGTATTTACTTTGATGAGATATTGAGTGAATGCCGGATGCTTGTTACCGTGGAAAAGATCCATTACATGGACGGCAATAATCCGCGGGCGCGGCTCAGGGTGAAACAGATCGAATATCTGGATTGAGGTTTGGTCGGTTTAGGAGATTTTTGAAGCTCCGGGCAACGGCCCGGATGCTTTTTTTAAGGTAACTTACATGGAAGTGAGGTTGGAATGAAAGTTACTCCTGAAACAGTGGTTCTGATCGATTGCAACTGCAATGAGATTCAGAAAATTGCCCGCGCTGTGCGCAGCGCGAAGGTTTATACTATGGTCATGCCATGCTCCGTTCCGCTGGACCGGCTGCAGGCTGAGAAACCCGTCGGTATCATTTTCTGTGCCGACAAAAACGATCCGGAACTCGCCGCTAAGGCTGCCGGTATCGCTGCCCTTGACTTGCCGAAAATCGCCGTCAACGGTGCCGCTGAAATGTTCTCCGGAATGGAAAGCGTTCAGCTTGAATGTGCCACCGCTGTCGAACCGCTGGTCAAATTCTGCTTTGATAAGTGCGGATGCACCGGCAAGTGGACAATGGAAAACTTTATCGAAGAAGCTGTCGCCGATATCCGCGCCCAGGTGGGCGATCAGACCGTTGTCCTCGGTCTTTCCGGCGGTGTTGACTCCAGCGTGGTCGCTGCCCTTATCCACAAGGCTATCGGCAAGCAGCTGACCTGTGTTTTTGTCAATCACGGACTTCTGCGCAAAGATGAACCCGAAAATGTTCAGAAGATCTTTGCCGATACTTTCGATATGAATCTTGTTTACATCGATGCCACCGATCGGTTCCTCGATAAACTTGCCGGTGTGGATGAGCCCGAACGCAAACGCAAGATCATCGGTAAAGAATTTATCGAAGTCTTTGCCGATGCCGCAAGAGAAGTCAATGCGCCTTTCCTCGGTCAGGGAACCATCTACCCTGATATTCTGGAAAGTATCTCCTTTGACGGCAAACCCGCGATCAAG
>JAFVRT010000328.1 GCA_017504125.1 Lentisphaeria bacterium | reverse complement strand
CTGCGGAAATCTTTGGAAAATACCGGCATCTCTGCCAGCATTGAGGGGTTCAATTTATAAGGACGGGTGGTGTAATCATATTGCACCAGGGTGTCGAAAAGAGCTCCGATTATATTGAATGACCCCAGGTCATCAGCTGAAACCGGATCAAAACTTTTGACTTTTCCTCCCTGGGCAGTATAAATGATCCGCGGCAGTCCTGCATTGAGCAGCAATGCCGCAGATATCATACAGAAAATAAGAGAAAGACGCATCAGAGGACTTTCTTGAAGCGGTCAAGGTGGCGCATGTATCCGGCATGTACTGTGGGATCGGGAGTGTAGCGGACAACATCAAAGGAGTTGCGTACCACTTTTCTGGCTTCAGCAGCTCCGGAAATTTCTCCGGCAGCTAAGGCCTGTCCCAAAAGATTGCCGATAGCGGTAGCTTCGACCGGACCGGCAACGACCGGGATATTCAAAGCATCAGCAGTAAGCTGCATCAGAAGACGGTCTTTGGTTCCGCCGCCTACGATGTTCAAACAGGCGTAAGAATCTTTGCGTACTTCGGCAAGAGTTTCCAGCTTACATTTGAAGTAGAGCGCGAGAGAGTCATATATAGCGCGGACGATTTCCGAGTCGCAATCAGGACGGCCCTGACCGGTGCGTTCACAGAAATCCGCAATACGCTCCGGCATATTTCCGGGAGTTGCAAATCCCGCATCGTTGGGATTGACGAAAAATGAACAGAAATCTGCATCAAGAGCCATATTTTCCATGTCGGCGAATGAAAGATTTTTACCGGCTTCGTTCCAGACCCTGCGGGTTTCCTGAAAGAGCCAGCTGCCCATGATATTGGTAAGGAACCGGGTGGTTCCGCCGATACCTCCTTCATTGGTGAAGCCGTTTATTTCGGCTTCTTCAGTAAGTTCAGGTGAGGCAAGTTCTGCTCCGAGCAATGCCCAGGTGCCTGCGCTGACATAGGCCCATGACCCGCTTTCCGGAGCAGGAACTGCCAGAACCGCGCTGGCGGTATCGTGGGAACCTACTTTATAGATAGGCAGGGCGGGGGCGTTAAGTTCTTTCTGCAGTTCGGCACTCAATCTGCCGCCTGCCGTACAGCTGGGAACGACCGGAGGGAATACGGTACGGGGCAACCCCAGTTTGTCGATGATTTCCCAACACCAGGTCTTTGTGGCGTGATCAAGAAGATTGGTGGTTGAAACATGGGAATACTCCGCCGAAAAATCTCCTCCCAGACCAAAAGCAAGAGCGTCAGGAATATCAAGGAAACAACTGTTGTCGAAATCTTCCGGATGTTCGAGATAATGGGCATAGAGCTGATAAATGGTATTCAGAGTCATACACTGGATACCGGTGAGTTTGTAAAGTTCTTTTTGGGGGATTATTTGCCACAGTTTTTCTGCAGCGGCCACAGTTCTGGGATCGCGGTAGTTATAGGGCAGACGGACAAGTTTTGCCGGATTGCCGCGGAAAAACGCATAATCCACTCCCCAGGTGTCAATGGCAAGACCGGCAAGATCAGGAGCTTCGGCAAGAGCTTTTTTTAACCCGGTTTTCAATTCATTGAGCAGAGCCGGATAGTCCCAGTAAAAAGAGCCGTCTTTTTCCAGAGGGCCGTTGGGAAAGCGGTGGATCTCTTTGAGAGAAAGTTTTCCATCTTTCAAAGTTCCGAGGATCCCGCGCCCGCTGGAGGCTCCGAGATCAAATGCCAGATAAGTTGCCATGGCTGTTAACTCCTTGAATTTTTTGTCAATATCAAAGTACTTTGACATACTTTAGCACCAAGGAGAGGATTTTTCCAGTCAGAAAGAGTAATTTTTTCGGTATTTGCTTGACTAAAGGTGGTTCCGGGTGTATTTTATCCACATGACACGATCATTATTGTAATTTTTTAAAAGGAATCTTGGAATCATGGAAAAACTTATGTTGGGGATCCCCAAAGGGAGTCTGGAACAGTCAACCGTTGATCTTTTTGCTAAAGCCGGTTATAAGATCCAGATAAGTTCCCGTTCTTATTATCCTTCCATAGACGATCCGGAAATCGAATGTCTGCTCATCCGTGCTCAGGAAATGTCCCGCTATGTGGAAGAAGGCATCATCGACTGCGGACTTACCGGTTATGACTGGATCAGAGAGAACAACTCCGATGTTCACGAAGCTGCTGAACTGGTTTACGGCAAAGTCGGAACCAATCCGTTGCGCTGGGTGCTGGCAGTACCCAATGATTCTCCCATCCAGTCGGTAAAAGATCTGGAAGGCAAACGCATTTCCACCGAGGCGGTCGGTATGACCAACCGTTATCTGGCGGAAAACGGCGTTACTGCCAAAGTCGAATTTTCCTGGGGCGCAACCGAGGTGAAACCTCCCCGGTTGGCCGATGCTATTGTAGAGATCACCGAAACCGGTTCTTCACTTCGTGCCAATAATCTGCGTATCGTGGATACTCTCTGCATTTCCACCACCCGTTTTATTGCCAATCATAACTACATGAAGTCAGAGTTCAAACGGCGCAAGATCGAAAATATCGCCATGCTGCTGCAGGGGGTCATGCTGGCCAAAGGCAAGTGCGGATTGATGCTCAATGCCAGAAAAGATCAGCTCGATGAGATCCTGAAACTGCTGCCTGCTTTGGAAAAACCCACCGTTTCACCCCTTTCTGATGCTGAATGGGTGGCTGTCAATACCATCGTTCCTGAACATGTGGCCCGTGAACTTATTCCGGAATTGAAGCGCGCCGGAGCTAAAGGTATTGTGGAGTTCCCGATCAACAAGATCATTGAATGATATAAGGGTAAAAAAATGTTGAAACTTGATTTTGAAAAATGCGGCGGTCTGATCCCTGCTATCGCTCAGGATTGGAAGACCAATGAAGTGCTGATG
>JAFVRT010000327.1 GCA_017504125.1 Lentisphaeria bacterium | reverse complement strand
TGACAGGCTTCATGTTTTTTTGCCCGGAAATAAAAAAGCTCAAAACCGGAGTTTTGAGCTTTACGGGCAAAAAAAATGGGGTGGAAAACGGGACTTGAACCCGCGACCTCCTGGGCCACAACCAGGCGCTCTAACCAACTGAGCTAACCCGCCGCCGTGTTCATAATATAGCATGCCCGGAAAGTAATTGCAAACTGAAAAAATGAAAAAAATGCAAAATTTTCAGGATTTTTGCCGGAATGACTTTTTTTTTGACCTGTTTTTGAGATGAGATTGTAAAAAAATGCAAAAAATATTGAAAAAAATATTTTTCAGACCTTTAATTACATTATATGTGGTGTTATATTTAATAATGTGGAATATGTTTGGACATATTTGTGTTTTTGCGATTGAAAAGATAAAAACATTCCCGGTTCTGTGGGGAAACGCAAAAATTTGAAAATGTTCAAATAAAAAAAGAGGTTTTTTTCGTGGAAGAGCAATTCCTGCAGGAAAAATCCCGTTTGCGTAAATTCTATGCCGCTCGGAGAAGGGAACTTTCGATCACGGAACGGCAGGGATACGACCGGGAGATCTGCGCAAAGATCCGCAGTTTGTCCGTTTACCGGGAAACTGAATGTGCGGCGTTTTTCGTCGCCTGGGGCGCAGAACCTGATTTGAGTGAGCTGTTTTGCGAAAAGCGCGCGTTCCTGCCCCGCTTTTCAGCGGAGCTTGAGGGATATGAAATGGTGGAGATCACCGATTGGGAAAAGGATTTGCTTCCCGGCAAATACGGTATCCCGGAACCCCGTCCGGAACTTCCGGCGGCGGAACCGGAGTTTATCAGGGAAGAAATGCTTTTTATGGTACCGGCTGTCGCCTGTACTCCTGCCGGTATAAGGTTGGGGCATGGCGGCGGGTTCTATGACCGGCTGCTTGCCGGTGTGAAAAAAGCTCCGGTTGCCGTGGTTTACTCCTGCCAGATTGCCCCTGTGATTCCGCGCGCCGGTCACGACCATCCGATGGGGATTGTTCTGACTGAAAAAAATTTGTGGTATTGTTGAACGCGCTGCAGTGCCGATACCAGGAGTGCGGCGCAAAAAAAGAGGTGAAACATGCAAGGGGCTTTGTGGCAGTTGATTGCGGTAGCGTGCATCTTCTGCGTGATCGGTGTTGCGCTGGGGATTCTTATTAACAACTACATTCAGAAACTTCAGAAAGATTCTGCTCAGAAGGGAGCGGAAAAGATCCGCAGGGATGCGGAACGGGATGCAGAACATCTG
Source organism: Lentisphaeria bacterium (assembly GCA_017504125.1). Classification (GTDB taxonomy): domain Bacteria; phylum Verrucomicrobiota; class Lentisphaeria; order Victivallales; family Victivallaceae; genus UBA1784. Next base: position 1,296 of record JAFVRT010000327.1, on the reverse strand, counting down.
CTCCGTGATGCCAGAGTTTCTGCCAAGTCTGAAGTCATCAAGATGCGCGAGGAGTGTGAGCAGGAGATCCGCGAACGCCGCCGCGAACAGCAGCAGAATGAAAAGCGTATCGCACAGCGTGAAGAAAATCTTGACCGCCGTGCTGATTCTCTGGATGAAAAACTCCGCAATGTGGAAAAACAGGAACGGGATATTGAAACGCTCCGCGGCAAGTTGACCGCCAAAGAGGGCGAACTTGCCAAATGTATAGCTTCTCAAGTCGATGAACTTGAGCGTATTTCCGGATTCAGCCGTGAACAGGCCAGAGAAGTTCTGCTGGAAAAACTTCAGAATGAGATCCGCAATGAGGCCGGTATCATGGTCAGAAATAATCTTGAAGAAGCTAAAGAACGCAGCGAAAAAGAGGCCAGAAGGATCCTGACCTATGCTATTCAGCGTTATGCTTCAGATTGTACTTATGAGCGTACTACCGCTACTATTCCGCTGCCCAATGATGAAATGAAGGGCCGCATCATCGGTCGTGAAGGCCGCAATATCCGCACTATCGAAGCGGTTACCGGTGTCAGTATCCTTATTGACGATACTCCTGAAGCAGTCGTCATCAGCTGTTTTGATCCGGTACGCAAAGAGGTCGCACGCCGTCTTATGGAGCGTCTTATCGGGGACGGCCGTATCCATCCCACCCGTGTTGAGGAACTGGCGAAAAAGATCGGCAAAGAGATCGAAGATGAACTTTTCCAGGAAGGTGAAGCCGCTGTGCTGGAAACCGGTATCCAGGGTGTGCCTCCGGCTGTCATCCGGCTGCTGGGACGGCTCAAATACCGTTACAGTTTTTCCCAGAATGTGCTGCAGCACTCTCTTGAAACTGCTTATTTTATGGGCATTATCGCAGCTGAATTGGGATTGGATGAAAAGCGTGCCAAGCGTATCGGTCTGTTCCACGACCTCGGCAAAGCCATCGATCATGAGATCGAAGGCCCCCATGCCAAGATCGGTGCTGATATGCTCCGCAAGTACAATGAGGCCAAAGAGGTCATTCACGCGGTCGCCGCTCACCACGGCGAAGTGGAGCCTGAAAGCCTGTATGATATCCTTATCGGTGCCTGTGACACCTTGAGTGCTTCCCGTCCGGGGGCCAGAAGTGAAACCACCGAACTCTACCTCAAGCGTTTGGAACAGCTGGAAAGCATCGCCAATGAATTTGACGGAGTGGAATCCTGCTTTGCCCTTCAGGCCGGTCGGGAAGTCCGCGTAGTTGTCATTCCTGAAAAGGTCGGTGAAGGTGAAGCTCAGATG
>JAFVRT010000326.1 GCA_017504125.1 Lentisphaeria bacterium | reverse complement strand
GCTTTATCCCAATGTGGACTTCTATACCGGTATCCTCTACCGGGCTTTGGGTATTCCTGAAAATATGTTTACTGTGATGTTCGCTCTGGCCCGTCTGCCCGGATGGGTCGCTCACTGGAAAGAGATGATCGGTGAATCCACCAAACTGGTTCGTCCCAGACAGATCTATATGGGACGGACAGGTGATGAAGCCCGCCGGGATATTGAAAAGCGTTCTGTTGCCGCCCATTTGATCTGACATACCTTTGGCGAGGCATAAATGGGAACCCCTTTCCGTTTTTTGCATTGTGCCGATTTGCATATCGGTTCTGCTTTTGCCGGGTTGAGCCGCCGTATCCCGGAATTGGACGGCTGGCTTTCAACGATGCCTTATCTTGCCTGGCGCAATGTGGTGGAAACTGCTAAAAAGGAGAAGGTCGATTTTGTCGTGATCGCCGGTGATTGTTTTGACCGTAATGCACCTTCGCTTCAAGGACGGCTGGAGTTCAAAAAAGGACTTGACGAACTTGATAGGGCAGGAATCCCGGTCTTTGTCGTGAGCGGTAATCATGATCCATGGCCTCAGGCCTGGTCAGAAGCGGTCAGACTGCCGGAAAATGTCAGGTTTTTCCTGACGGATAAAGCTGTCGTTCATGAATTTGTCAAAGACGGCGAGGTCGTGGCTTCCATAGCTGGAGTAAGTCACTGTTCACTCAATGTTCTGGAAAATCTTGCTGCGATGACCGGCGAAGCGTTGAAAAATGCTCCGGGAGTCCGTATTGCTGTCGTCCATGCCAATCTTGGCGGAGATATGCATGCCGCGCCGGCAACCGAGGCTGAACTTGCCTCGTTCCCTGTGGACTATTGGGCGTTGGGACATCTCCATAACCGCCGGGTACGGCGGGAAGATCCGTTTATCGTTTACTCCGGCAGCGTACAGGGGAAGGATATCTACGAACCGGGAACTCAAGGATGTTTTATAGTTGACTGCAATGGTTTTGGCAAACTTTCACTTACATTTCATCCGGCTTCTGTACTTACATTTGAGATAATTTCTCTTGATATCAAAGAGGCCACTTCCATAGATCAGGTGTTGAAGCAGCTGCTTCAGGAAATTGAAAAAGTAAAGACTGATGTCAAGCTGCTTTTCAGATTGAAGATTTCCGGATTTACAGATCTTGACGCCGAACTGCGCGGCTGGAATGCTGATGAGCTGCATGATTATTTTTACGACGGCGTTAAAAATGTATACCCGGATTGTTTTCTTGAAGAATTGATACTGCTGACCAGAACTCCTGAAGGGGAGGGAACGGTATTGCTGCCCGCAGATGAATTGGACAAAGCAGAACAGGAACTTGCAGAGGAAAAGTTCCTTGAAACGCTTTACGATGAAATGCGTTCTGTCAGGCGTGAATTGCCTCCTGTCCGGGCTCCCCGTTTTGAAGAACTGCGAAAAGAGGGGACTGCTCTGCTCGCTGAACTGCTGACCGGAAAATTGGAGCTTTGAAATATCATGATAATCAAGCATCTGCATATTGACGACTTCGGGTGTTTCCATGAGTTCGATTTGGATCTTGAACAAGGTGTGAATATTATTTCTCAACCCAATGAATTCGGAAAAACCACGCTGCTTGAGTTCATCAGACGCATTTTTTGGGGATTTCCGGACAAAAGGCGGAAACAACTCAATCCTTATCCGGGATTGAATGGCTCAGGGCATTACGGCGGATTTCTTGATGTGGTTATGGCAGACGGCCGGGAACTCCGGTTGGAACGGCGTGGTGTCAAAGGGAATTTGAAAATAATTTCTTCCGACGGCGGAGTTGAAGAAGTTGAGAATATCGCGTCATTTGCCGGAATTTCTGAAAACTTTTACCGCAATATTTGTGCTGTAACCATTGATGAACTTACTGCATTTGCCGCAGTTGACAGTGATGAAGTAAAAAATCTGATTTATGGAAATGCCTTCAATGCAGGAGAGTTTTCGTTATCCGAAGTACAGGAAAAACTTTCTTTGCAGGCTGAAGCCATCTTCAAAAAACGGGGCAGTAACAATATCTTGAAGAAAATCGCCGACGAGTTTGCCTTGAGTGAAGAACGGCTGGCCAAAGCTGCCGGAAATCTGGGGGCTTACGAAAGATCTGTTCTCAATGCTGAAAAGCTGGAAGAATCTGCCGGAAAGATAAAAAAAGAACTTGATGTATTGCAAAAAGAGATCGAATACTGCAAAAAAACTTTTGAAGTTATTCAAAAAGGTAAACTTCTTGCTGCTGAGGAAAAGATCTTTGCGGAAAAAAAAGTTCCCGATCCCATGCCTGAGCCTTTGCCGGTTTTTGATAAAAAACCGCCGGAATTGCCTCAGGAATTGGTCTTGCCTGAGCAGATCAAACTGCCGCCTGAACCGGATCTTTCTGCAATAGCAGGCCTTTGCGATATTTCCAGAGCAGTAAAGATCACAGATAAAGATATCGCTGATGCTGAAGAATGGCATGCTGCAGGTGAGAAACTGCAGAAGGAATGCAGACGATTTCTGAAACTCATGTTTATTCCTGTCGTTATCGGTATCATAGCGATTGCCGGTATCGTATCGGGATTGCCGCAGATTTTTTGTATCATTGCCGGTGTATTGGATCTTGCTGCGTGGGCATTGTGGATAAAAAATGGTTTTGCTGTCGATCCTTTGAGGAATTCAGCCAGATTGGAAAAATGCCGGGAAGATATGGTGTTCCGATTTGCTTTGAATCCGACTGTAAAAGGCGGCAGTATCGCTGAGATACTCAAAAAAGCAAAAGATCTTCAGCTGCAGTAGGAAAAGTATGACGAAACTGTAAAGACAGTTCAATTGCAGACGGAGAAAACAGAAAAACTCCGTCGTGAATATGAGATACGCCGCAAACTTTACGATGATGCTCTGGCTGTTTACTCCCGTGAACGGAATGAGTATGATAAAAAACGGGTAGCTTTCGAGGAGTTGTGCCGCATCCGGAGCAAGGCACTTGCAGAGTATGAAAGTGAAAAATCTGCTCTTGCTGAAAAAATCGAAGCATGGAAAAAGAATGCAGCAGAATCTCAGATAGAAACTTTTGACGAAGGCAAACTTGAAATTTTACAGCAGAAATATGATGATCTCAAAGGAAAACTTGAGGACAATCTGCGTTTTTCAGGCGCAGAAAGACGGGAAGCTGAACTGCTTGTTGACGGAGTGGATTCGGCACTTGAATTGAATATCAGAGAGCAGCTCCGGGGCAAGATGCGTTCCGCAGCTGAACGCTATCTGGTCTTGAAATCAGCGGAAGCGGTATTGAAAAAAGCCATCGAAAGATGCGAAAGAGAGCGGCAGCCGGAATTGTTGGAAAATGCTTCCGAATGGTTTGCCGGATTTACATGCGGTACCTATACCCGCGTTTACCGCCAGATCTCAAGCGGTTCGCTCCGGGTGGGAAATGTTGAAACCGGAGCTGACCGTGATGCCGGCGTGTTATCAAGGGGAACCAGGGAACAGCTTTTTCTGGCTTTGCGCCTTGCATTGATCCGGGCCTTGGAAAATTCATCCGAGCCGCTGCCTGTGATACTTGATGATGTGCTGGTGAACTTTGATCCCCGTCGTCGCCGGGCAGTTATGGCCGGATTGGAAAAATTTGCGGAAGCAAGGCAGATATTGATATTGGATAATAATACAAAGGACTTCTATCATGGCATTTGAAATGCGTCAGGGAACAGTTTATCTGGAAAAAAACTCCGGCAGGCGTTTTATTCTTGTCAATCATAATCCCATGGCTCTGCAATCTTTGCGGTTCTGGTCGGAGTCTCTTGAATCGGCTTTCAATCTCGGTGCGCCGGAACATATTTCCATAGATGAACTTATTGCATTGCGTTCTTCCGGAGAATATGAGGAATTGGGAGATCTGCCGGTTGAAACCTTCAAAGCCATGGTGAACTCTCTCGTTGCCGGAGGAAATTTTCCGGAAGATGAGATGAAACTTATAAAATCTTTGCTCTGAAATTATGCGGATCGGGCTTTCTGTTGACGAAATACAATGGCTGGCCGGTGAGATTCAAAGTGCCAGACACGAGATTCGTAAAATTGCCGTACAAATGCACAGCGATATGGCAAATGATGAGGAGCTTCAGAATGATTACTGGCTGGCTCAAAGCAGATTCAGTCATTTCCGCAAATTTTATGAATTTGAAAATCCTTCATTTCTTGAAGCTCTGCGCTGCGGAGAGAATGATGCCATAGAAGATGCGATAGTTTTTCTTTCAGCCGATCCCTATTGTTTCCGTTCCGGATATATCAAGAAAAAGCTGTGTCATTTGTTGACTCAGTGTGTATTGACTCCACGGCAGCGGCTGTTGTTGAGGGAAATTGTCATAAATTCAGTAACTGCTCACCGTCCGGTATCGTTCCGGGAATTTGTGGAACTCGGATGCGCTCTTTACACTTCCGGATTTTATGCCAGAGTCAGAAATTTGAAAATTATCCCGTTCAGTTATGCCATAAAGCGCAAACGCATACTTCTTGCCGCTATGGAACGGGCCGGAGCTGCATGGAAAAAGAAACAGGAAATGCTTGCAGCAGAAACTCCGTAACTGGATTTTTCCTGTATGCCGCTTGAAAAAAAACTTCAAACGGTGTACATTATCTGAGAGTCAACAAACATTTCATGCAGGAGTATGAATAAATGGAAAAGATAAAAGGGACACATACGATTTCCGTATTGGTGGAAAACCGTTTCGGTGTATTGGCCCGGATTGCCGGACTTTTTTCCGGTCGGGGATACAACATTGCCTCCTTGACGGTACATGAAACCAATGATCCGTCTTTCTCAAAGATGACTATTGTTACCGCCGGTGATGAAGCGGTGATCGAACAGATCCATAAGCAGCTCAATAAACTTGTGGAAGTAGTCAAAGTTACTGATTTGACCGGCGGCGGATTTGTGGAACGGGAAATTTCCCTGGTGAAGCTGCGTACGCCAACTCCTGAACTCCGTTCTCAGGTACTGCAGTTGGCGGAGATTTTCAACGGCAGCGTAGTTTCTGTCAGCCGTGATGCCATAGCCATAGAGATTTCCGGACGGAGCGACCGGATCGATGACTTTATGGAGCTTATCCGTGATTTTGAAGTTATTGACATGGCCCGTAGTGGTCGGGTGGCAATAGCCAGATGTGCGAATCCTGCAACCGATGCATTGTGAAAAAGTTTTTTACACTTGTTCTGCTGTTGGTTTTTGCTGTGGTCGCAGAAGCCGGAGCTGCTGAGAAGGAGAAAAAATGGAACCTTGCGGTTGAATCCAACCGGCGTTCCACGGTCTACAGAATAGGAGAAACTGTCAGATTTATTTTTAAACTGACGGATGAAAAAAATAAACCGGTCAGCGATGCTGCTTTGAAAGTCGAATTGTGGTTCGACGGCCGTTATGTTTTGCGTAAAGTCAAAGCGGATAAAACAGGACGGATCCAAGTCAATATCAAACCGGAAAAACAATGCCTCGTAAGGTGCCGGGCGGAGTATTCTTCTGAAGTTTTTGCTGTCGGAAGTGCTACCGTTTCCAGAGCTCCGAATTTGGGAACATTCCCTAATAAGAAACGAAGATAATTCTATGAGAGAAAATTGAATATGAAAGAGTTGATCAAGAAAATATTTTATATACTTATTGCTGCAGGATTTTTTATTGTTCCATGTGTTTGCCCGGCTGCCCGTGATTATGCTCCGGGATTGGCGGTGCTTACCGGGATCATTTTTGCAGTCGGATTCGGGAATCCTTTCCGGGAAATAACTTCCAAAATAACTTCACCGCTTCTCGGAGCTGCAATCGTCGGTATGGGCTGCGGTATGGATCTGATTAAAGTCCTGCAGGCCGGAGCCAACGGGATCGTCTATACACTTATCGGCATTTGTGCCGGACTCGGCCTTGGTGTATTGTTCGGCAAACTCCTGAAACTCAATCGGGATACCATGTATCTTATCAGCGTCGGAACTTCCATTTGCGGCGGAAGTGCCATTGCGGCAGCTGCTCCTGTTTTGAAAGCTAAGGCTCATGATATTGCTATTGCTTCTGCTACGGTATTTGCATTGAATGCTGTAGCATTGCTGATATTTCCGGCTGTCGGTCATGCGTTGGGATTTTCTCAGACCCAATTCGGTTACTGGGCTGCATTGGCTATCCATGACACAAGTTCTGTTGTCGGGGCAGGGTTCCAATACGGCCCTGAGGCATTGGAAGTGGGGACGACTGTAAAACTTGCCCGTGCGTTGTGGATCGTGCCGGTAACATTGTTTCTTTCCTGTTTTGTCGCTCCGGCGGCAGAAGGCGAAAAGCGCAAGGTGAAATTCAAGGTTCCGTGGTTTATTCCCGGTTTTCTTATTGCCGCAGCTCTGGTGACCTGGCTGCCGGTGATCGCTCCGGCTGGAGGTGTGGTGAAAGATATTTCAAAATTTTTGATGGTAACTACCCTTTTTCTTATCGGATCGAATTTGAGCCGCGAAAAACTGAAAGAACTCGGTTGGAAACCGGTGCTTCACGGCATTATATTGTGGATCATT
>JAFVRT010000325.1 GCA_017504125.1 Lentisphaeria bacterium | reverse complement strand
GTCCGGGACGCATCAAGATCACTTGCCGTATAATTTCCTCCGAGGCAGATCACTTTGAGCATGAGTTCGTGAAAAAAGAACACTCCTGCCGCCATTGGCACACACAGAAACAGCACCTGCCGTAAACCATAATTCATATCTTCTGTCATACCGGCAATATCTCCGTCCGCTGCGGAACGGGTCATGCGGGCCATAAGCACCTGCCCCATGGCGACCGCAAAAACAGCGATAGGCAGATCGATAAGCCGGTCGACATAGGTCAATGCAGCGACACCGTGATCGTTTACATAAATCGCCAACGCCCGGTCGATCAGAAAACTTATCTGCAAAGCCCCTGCTCCGATCATTCCCGGAGCAGCGATATGCCACAAAGATTTCAAAACTCCGGCATGGGACCGCCAGCGGGAAAAATCAGGAGTAAATCCGCAAATCTTCAGGGCGATCCACATCAGCAGCAGCTGTAGTACTCCTGAAGCCAGAAACACAAAACTCAAAGTTACCAAAAATTTTTCCAGAGTTTCTGTTTTTGCGCTAACCTGATCGTACCATCCGTAAAGCAGTCCGCCTATAAGAAACAGATTCATCACCAGCGAACAGCAGGCTGGAAAAATAAACATCTTCGCATAATTCACCACCGCTGTCGCTGCTCCGACCAGGCAGATGAAGACCGCATAAGGCATCAGCAGCGGCAGCAGCAGACAAAGCATACGCACCCGCCAGAATTCTTCTCCGTCAGGCACAAATTTACCGGCAATTATACCGGCAGCAGAAATAACGATCACAATAATGGCAAGCATCAACCCCAAAACCGGAAACACTACTGCCAATGCTCCGCGAGCATCTTCACGGGAATGTTTTTTTTCAAGTTCCGCCACGATGGGCATCAAAGCATTGCCCAATGCCCCCTCGCCCAGCAGACGACGGAACATATTCGGCAGCGCAAAAGCAAGATGCCATGCTGAAGCAACAGCCCCGCCGCCCAGCACTTCAGCCTCAAGACGCACTCTGAGCAACCCCAGGAACCTGCTCAGCAGAATGATCCCGGAAACTCCGAAGACCTTGCCCAATATGCCTTTTTTATCTTCACTCATGAGAAACTTCTTCCGGAGCATCAAAATTTCTGACCAGAGAATCCAGTTCATTGATCCTGAAAAGATCAAACTTTCCGCTGCCGGGAGCAAAAAATACCGTGACCGTCTGTTCCAATCCAGCGGCCATACACGCAGAACAGCGTTTCAATGCTTCCGGTGTCAATATATTTCCTATACCCGGATCATAACATATCCGGCGCAGATCATCGTGAAACCTGAAAGTACGCAGTGCTGAATTCATGATCCCGGAAGCATTCGGTTCATGGGGATGCATCTCCAGAAGCATATCGATTCCGGGCAGCAGCAGAGAATTACGAAAAGTCAATATATCTTCCCATTTGTCAAATGTTCCACCGCCGGGGATGCGGCATACAAAACGCATGTTCTGTCTGAACCCGTACATGACACCGGCACATCTTTTCAGGAATACCGCAAGTTTTTCCTTGTATTCGGGAGTATTCATGGCCTGAAAAATGTCAAAAGAAACAGAAATCGTCCTGACTCCATATTCAGCAGCTTTGCTGCAGCGGCTTCTGAAATGAGTTTCCAGTTCTGAACGCAATTTGCAATTTTCTTCAGGAATAAGACCTGCTATTTCAGGTGCTATAAAATCCCGTCCGAAAAGCTCAATGCCGTTTTTGGCAAGCGAGGCAAGTTTACTGCATCCGCTGCTGCTTTCGAGGGCTTCCCCTGAAAATTCAACACACCGGAGCTGTTCCGGAAGTTTGGCAGGCAGAGAAAGCAGCTGTTCTGACGATATTGCAGACAGGCCGTACCTTGCACTCATAAGATACCTGCCCCCTGCAGATCGTTCCAGGTGGGTTTGCGCTTTTCTGCGGGAGAGATCAGACTCAGCTGACGCCGCAAATATTTGGCGATGATATCAGTTTCGAGATTGACCATTTCGCCGGGATGACGCTCTTTCAATGCAGTAGCGTTCAATGTCTGCGGAATAAGCCGGACTGAAAAATAATCTTCCCCCAATCCGGCAACAGTAAGTGAAACCCCGTCAATAGTTATGGAGCCTTTCATAGCGATTTCCGGAGCAAGTTCAGGCGGCAATTCCACCGCAAATTCAATATCTCCGTCTGCAAGACGCTCCATACTGCGGACTCTGGCGGCAGCATCGACATGTCCCTGCACGATATGTCCTCCCATCCGTCCGCCTGCGGACATGGCCCGTTCCAAATTGACTTTACCGCCGGTTCCGATCGCGCCAAGGTTGGTACGGCGCAAAGTTTCTGCCAGAGTAAAAAACTCCACTGAGCCGTCATCAAAAAAGCGTTCGGCTGTAAGGCAGCATCCATTCACCGCGATACTCTCACCGATTTCAGTTTTTTCAAAAGGGCGTTCCGGCCGTACTGTTATGCGTCCGGCATACATCCGCACAATGACACCTGTCTGTTCGACCAATCCGGTAAACATTTTCACTCCTCCATATATCCGGAAACGGCAATATCGTTACCGTATCTTTCTATTTTCACCCGGTGAAGTTTCAATGCATCGGCCAAATCTCCCGGATGATCGCCGCCCAGTACCGGTATGCTGTTTCTGCCTCCGAGCAATTTGGGGGCGATATGAAACTCCACATAATCAACGATCCCGGCTTTCAATACTGTGTCGGCCAATTCGCCGCCGCCTTCGACCAGCAATACCATGCACTCCTCTTTGCCAAGCTGAGTCATAAGGTCCTGCCACTCACCGGCAGAAGCCGGAGCAACACGGAAAACATTGCCGTCCGGGAAATATCCGGCCACATCGTCATCGCTCATTGAGCCTGAAACAATGATCCTCCGCGGCTGACGCCACCAGTCTTCCGGTTCTCTGACGGTAAGATTCGGTTTATCCGCTCTCAAAGTTCCGCCGCCGACCATTATGGCATCGGCAAGACGGCGCAGCTGCTGCACCCGGCTCCGGGCTTCCGGTCCGGTTATCCATTTTGAACTGCAATCCGGATTGGCGATCTTGCCGTCCAGAGTCATGGCCATTTTAAGTATGACAAAGGGTTTTCCGGTACTGATATATTTGAAAAACGGGCGATTGAGTTCAATACATTCATCCTGCATGACACCGGTAACACATCTGATACCATGCTGCTCAAGTATCTCTATTCCCTTTCCGGCATGTTTGGGATTGGGATCAAGTGAACCTGCAACAACTCTTTTGAGTCCGGCAGCGATAATGGCATCAGTACAAGGCGGCGTTCTACCGGTGGTACAGCAAGGTTCCAATGTTACATAAACAGTTCCATTTTCGCAACTTCCGCAGCGTCTCAACGCATCCTGGATCGCATTCACCTCGGCATGCGGTCCGCCGGCTTTTGCATGATAACCGCGGCCGATTATCTTTCCTTCCTCAGAAACCACGACCGCTCCGACCATGGGGTTGGGATTGGTATGTCCCCAACCGAGTTTGGCCAGAGCCAATGCTTCATTCATGCAATTTGAATCAAACTTTTCCATGACAGTTTACGCCTTTGTTTCAAAAAGCGCATCTGCATAAAACTCCGGATCGAAGTACTGCAGTTCACCGGGCTGCTCACCGAGTCCGACATAAAAAGTCGGCAGGTCGAATTCTTCATGGAGTGCGACAGCCATGCCTCCTCTGCCGGTTCCGTCCAATTTAGTCAAAACCAGTCCGGTAACTCCGGCACTTTTTATAAATTCTCTGGCCTGATTGACCACATTGGCTCCCAATGTGGAATCTACAGTCAGCCACACTTCGTGAGGCGCGCCGGGCAGTACTTTGGAAATCGAACGGCGGATCTTTTCAAGTTCAGCCATAAGATCTTTCTGATTATGCTGTCTTCCGGCAGTATCGATCAGCAGAAAATCCGCCTGCCGGGAAACTGCGGCACTGGTGGCATCGTAAGCCACGCTGGCAGGATCAGCACCATGTACAGCAGAAACGATCTGTGCTCCGGTACGCTCACTCCACAACTGCAGCTGCTCGACGGCAGCGGCACGGAATGTATCACAGGCACCGAGAACGACCTTCTTTTTTTCTTCATTGACCAGTTTCCAGGCAAGTTTGCCGATAGAAGTGGTTTTGCCGCTGCCATTTACTCCGACCATGAGGATCACCGTCGGATCGTTTTCAGCCCGTTTGATCTCACGGCGGTTGCGGTTCAATATTGCCACAACTTTGCGTTTGAGTTCAGCCATGAGATCAGCATCGGTGGCGATCTTGCCGGTATCATACTGCTCTTTAAGATCTTTAACGATATCCAGCGCGGCTTTTACACCGAAATCAGCTGAAATGAGCATCATTTCCAATTCTTCAAAGTCAGCAGCCTTGTACTCTCTGGTTCCGGTGAAGATCCCGGTTATCGCCCTGCTGACTTTGGTGGCACTTTTCTCAAGACCTTTCTTGAAAACAGAAAAAATCGAAGCCATAAATAAAAAAACACCCGTTTTAGATAAATTATTCCTGATTGCTTTTACAGTATACATAATATACACGGCGTGGAGATGTTTTTCAAGCCTTGAAAATTCAACAGACGGATTGTATATTATGTTTTCATAGTCATTATAACTGCGGATCCGGGATATGTTGGAAAATATTGTAATAAAAGGTGCTTCTCAGCACAACCTCAAAAATATCGATGTAACTCTGCCACGGAACAAATTCATCGTCATAACCGGACTTTCCGGTTCCGGTAAATCCTCCCTGGCTTTTGACACTCTTTATGCCGAAGGACAACGCCGGTATGTGGAAAGTCTTTCGGCCTATGCCAGACAATTCCTCGACCGTATGCAGAAACCAAAAGTTGAGCATATCGAAGGGCTTTCTCCTGCTATCGCCATCGAACAGCGGACTGCAGGCTCCAACCCCCGTTCCACCGTAGCCACAGTCACAGAGATATACGACTATCTGCGCCTGCTTTACGCCCATGCAGGAACTCCCCATTGTCCGGAGTGCGGACAAATACTGGAGTCCCAATCCGCCCAGGTCATCGTGGAAAAACTCATGTCTGAAGAATCAGGTCAGCGCATGCAGCTCCTTGCTCCGGTGGTTGACGGCCGCAAAGGAGAACACCGGGATATCATGGAAAAAATACTCCGCGACGGCTTTGTCAGAGCCAGAATAGACGGTGAAATAATCTCTCTCGAAGATGACGGGATACCGCAGCTGGATAAAAATTTGCGCCACCGCATCGAAGCAGTCATAGACCGGCTCGTTACCGGTAAAACCGATTCTTCCCGGCTTACAGATTCGGTGGAAACCGCCTTGCGTTACGGAAATGGAGTCATGACGGCTGTTTTACAAAAATCCGGCGACTCAGAAATCCGCGAAAAAAGTTTCTGTGAAAAACTTGCCTGTCTGAAGTGCGGAATCTCTTTCGGGGAACTGCTGCCCCGGAACTTTTCATTCAATTCACCATACGGAGCCTGTGAGTGCTGCAACGGTCTGGGTATCGAACAGTACATGGACCCCGCAAAAGTCATACCGGACCCTTCTCTGTCGATCCGCAAAGGGGCGATACCCGGCTGGCGGCGCGGGCCTCAACATCTTATCATCTACTACAACATGCTGCTGCGGAAATTTTCTGAACACCTCAACTGTCCGGATATGCTGACCACTCCTTTCGGAGAACTGCCCGGACATGTCAGAGAATTTCTGCTGTACGGCAGCAAAGGTCAACCGGTGGAGTTCGATATAACCATAAACCGCCGCCGCTGTCATTGGGATAAACCTTTTGAAGGTATTCTGGAAAACTTGCGCCGCCGTATGATTGAAACAGAGTCCGATTCTGTCAGAGAACGGCTGAGTTCTTATCTGAGTCCGCGGCAATGTCCATGCTGTCACGGAAAAAGATTGAAACCGGTAACTCTGGCAGTAAAGATAAACGGCAAATCCATTGCCGATTTCTGTGAGCTTCCGGTTTCCGGAGCTTTGGATTTTATTTCCCGGATCACACTTACTCCGGAAAAAACAGCTGTGGCCTCAGAAGTGCTGCGTGAAATTTCCGGACGATTGAAATTTCTGGCCGATGTGGGACTTGATTATCTCACTCTCGACCGTTCAAGCGGAACACTTTCCGGCGGAGAAGCTCAGCGGATACGGCTCGCGACCCAGCTCGGCTGCGGGCTTTCCGGAGTTTTGTACATCCTTGATGAGCCCTCCATCGGACTTCATCAGCGGGATAACGGCAAACTTCTCGCCACTTTGCAGCAGCTCAGAGATCTCGGCAACACAGTAGTAGTAGTCGAACACGACCTCGAAACGATCGAAAAAGCGGATTATGTCATCGACCTCGGCCCCGGTGCCGGAGAATTGGGCGGGAAAATAATCGGAGCAGGAACTCCGGCGGAGCTGGCAAAAATCAAAGGCTCCTGTACTGCGGATTTCCTTTCCGGCAGAAAAAAAATAGAAATTCCGCAACAGCGGCTGCCCGGAAACGGCAGAGAACTGGTCATAAAAAAGGCTGAACTCCACAATTTGAAAAAAGTTACCGCAAAAATACCTTTGGGCTGTTTCACCTGTATCACCGGGGTTTCCGGTTCCGGAAAATCTTCACTCATAAACGGGACTCTGGTACCGGCTTTGAACCGCCATTTTGATATTGGAGAAGCTGTTCCCGGTCCCAATGCAGGTATCGAAGGGCTGGAATTCGTAGATAAAGCCATTGTGATCGATCAGAGTCCTATCGGCCGGACACCCAGATCCAATCCGGCCACCTATACCGGAGCCTTTGATCTTATCCGTCAGCTTTTCGCAACTTTACCGGAGTCAAAAATGCGCGGTTACGATCAGGGGCGTTTCAGTTTCAATGTCAAAGGGGGACGCTGCGAGGAGTGCCACGGCGACGGGATCATCAAGATAGAAATGCAGTTCCTTTCCGATGTCTATGTGGAGTGTTCCCATTGCGGAGGCAAAAGATTCAATTCTGAAACTCTCAATGTAAAATTCAAAGGCCACTCCATTGCCGATCTGCTGGAGCTTACTGTCGCTGAAGCAGCGGAACTTTTTGCTCCATTCAAACGGATCGCAAGAAAACTTGAAATACTGAATGAAGTCGGCCTTGGATATATAAAACTCGGACAACCGGCAACCACGCTTTCAGGCGGCGAAGCCCAAAGAATAAAATTGGCAGCCGAACTTGCAAGGATCCCCAGAGGACACACTCTGTATATCCTCGATGAACCAACTACCGGACTGCATCTGGCCGATATCGACCAGCTGCTCAAAGTCCTTTTCAAGCTCCGGGACATGGGCAACAGCGTCATTGTCATCGAACATAATCTTGATGTGATCAAGATGGCCGATCATATTATCGACATGGGGCCGGAAGGCGGGATACGGGGCGGTGAAATAATCGCGGCCGGTACTCCTGAAGAAGTGGCAAAATGCAAAAAGTCCATTACCGGACAGTTTTTGAAACCATACTTGAAAAAATGATAGCACGGGTAGTTACAGAACTTTCTCTTGACCGGGGATTCGATTATCTGGTTCCCCCGGAACTGGAATCCGTAATAAGGATCGGGTCGGCTGTTACCGTTCCTTTCGGCAAAACGCTGCGCGAAGGAGTGGTACTGGATCTTCCGGCATCCTCATCCTATCCGGCATCAAAACTCAAATACATAGCCGGACTCTGCACCACAAGGGCAGATATTCCGGAAAAACTTATCGAACTCGGACAATGGATCGCCGAATATTACTGCTGCTCACAGGAACATGCCATAAGGACCCTGCTCCCGGCGGCAGTACGCAGCGGCAAACTCAAACACAAAACCCGGAAACTCTTTACCATTGCCGACTCAGCGGCGGCTGAAAAATTGATCGTGGAGAGTGCAGATAAATCTTCTCTGCGCGCCAGAGCTTTGATCCTCCGGGAACTGCGTTCTGCCGGTACCATGTCCATAGACAGTTTGAAAAACATTCCAAATTTCAGCAGCAGCAGTTTGAATACTCTGCTGAAAAACAAGATCATCTCTGCTGAGGAGGAAATAGTCAGAGCAGATATTTTCGGCGATGCAGTAATAATGCCGTCAAAACCGCTGCCGCCCACTCCGGATCAGAAAAAAGCCCTCAAACTTTTTGACGATATGCTCGACGGGTATACCGATTCAAAAATCATGCTGCTCCACGGTGTTACCAACAGCGGTAAGACCGAAGTCTACCTGCAATGCATTGCCAAGGTTCTTGAACAGGGCAAAAGTGCCATTGTGCTGGTTCCGGAAATCTCACTCACGCCTCAGACTCTGCGCCGGTTCCGCTCCCGTTTCGGCGATGACCTGAGCGTACTCCACAGCCGTCTTTCAGAACGGGAGCGTTTTGACGAGTGGAACCGTATCAACGAAGGGAAAGTCCGTATTGCCATAGGAGCAAGATCCGCATTGTTCGCGCCGTTCCGCAACCTGGGACTTATCGTAGTGGATGAGGAACACGAATCGACCTACAAACAATCTGAATCCCCCCGTTACATGGCAAGAGATGTGGCAGTCATGCGGGGAAAATTTGAAAATGCCTGCGTGATCCTCGGTTCGGCTACGCCTTCCGCAGAATCCATGTACAACGCAAAAAACGGTAAATTTCTGTTGGCCCGCATGGATTCACAGGCCAATGACAATGCAGCCCCGGTAATGCGCATGGTTGACTTGCGGCTGGAAAATCCCGAAGACGGCAATCCCTTATTTTCCAAACCGCTTATTGAAGCAGTAAGAGAACGCATTGCAAGAGGCGAACAGAGTATTCTGTTTCTGAATCTCCGGGGATATGCCAGAGTAATGGTCTGCAAGGAGTGTTCTTACGAAGCATGGTGTCCGGAGTGTTCTGTTCATTACACATATTCAAAATCCCGGCAGACTCTGAGCTGCCACCTGTGCGGCAATGTGATCCCGGCTCCGGAAAGCTGCCCTCAATGTTCCTCACCGACGGTGCGTTTCGACGGAGCCGGAACTGAAAAGATCGAAAGTATCGCCCGTGCAGTTTTCAAAGGCGCACGGATCGCCCGTATGGACTCCGACCTTATGCGTTCAGCAAGCGATTACGAAGCTGTATTGGAAAAATTCCGCAGAGGTGATCTGGATATACTTATCGGAACTCAGATGATCGCCAAGGGCTTGCATTTCCCCAATGTGACTCTGGTTGGAGTACTCATGGCAGATCTTGGATTGTCTTCTCCGGATTTCCGGGCATCGGAACGGACATTTCAGCTTATAACCCAGGTGGCAGGCAGAGCCGGACGGGGAGAACTGCGCGGCGAAGTCTATCTGCAGACCAGAAAACCGGAAAATGAAACTCTCATGCACGCCATGAATCTGGATTTTGCCGCTTTCAGTACATACGATCTGGAATTCCGGGAACTTTTCCGTTATCCGCCATTCACCCGGCTGATTGCAGTATGGTTCAAAGGAAGCAATGAAGAAGAAGTGGCGGCATGCGCTGCAGATTTCACGGAACAGTTGAGGCCTTATGCTCATGAAAAGATCCGTCTTGCCGGTCCCGGAGCAGCCCCCATTGCCAGAATAAAAGGCAAATTCCGTTATCTGCTGACGATCCGCGGCGAAGGTTTGAAAGTTATACGGCAGGCCTTGAAAGTTTTGGCATTCCACAGAAAATATCCTGGAGATATTGAGATCTCCATAGATGTTGATCCGCAATCATTAATGTAAATCCAAGGAAGAAGTTATGGACGAAATACGCATTTGGCGTTCTCCGCTGGCAAGATACGATCACGATCCCGATGCCTGGAACAAAAACAACGGCGAAACGACCCGCTGGCGGGAAGCATATTCAGACAAGGTTCTTTCAGATATCGCAGCAAACGGGTACAACGGTATATGGCTGGGTGTACACTTTCACAACATGGTATTCCGGGAGGAATTCCCTGAACTGGGGATCTATGCTCAAATACATCAGCAGAGTGTCCGGGAACTTATTGAACATACGGCAAAGTTCGGGATAAAAGTCTACCTTATGCTTCAGGTCCCGCGGGGAATAGACGATGACCGCCGCGAATTCTGGGATCATCACCGGGAATGCGCCGGTGCTGTCGATCCTTTGGGTAAAGAGTGGGGATTCAAAAACGGCAGGGAGATAACTTTCATGCGTTCTTTGTGCACTTCGGTTCCCAAAGTGCGTTCTTATATCCGCAACGGCTTTGCCGATCTGACAGTAAAACTTCCGGATTTGGGCGGTTTTATCATCATTTCCGCTTCGGAGTTTTCGGCTCATTGCTGTACCCGTCTGCAAAAGCCGGAGCACACCTGTCCAAGATGTGCTGCGGCCGGAGCTGACAAAGTCATTTCCAATTTGCTGAACGATATTTATGACGGAGTCCGTTCTGCATCACAAACAGTACAGGTCATCGCATGGGACTGGTCATGGTCTTTCGTCACCGACCGCAAAAAAATCATCGATGCTCTGCCGCAGGGTATATGCTATATGTCCGACACCGACCGCGGCGATTATCTGAATATCCTGGGAAGGCTGCACCATATCGACGAATATTCCCTGATGCTCCGCCGGGTGGCAAAAGATTTTGCAGAAACCAGCGAATATGCGCTCTCCAGAGGACTCCGCTGTATCCCCAAGGCGCAATGCGGCACTACTCACGAACTCAATACTGTTCCCAATCTGCCGCTGATAGCCAATTTGCACGCCAAGGCAGCATGGTTCAACAAACATGATTGCGGAAGTTTTCTCGGCTGCTGGAACTTCGGTAATATGCAAAGTGCCAATACTGCGGCCTTCAACTTCTTTCTGAACCGCAGAGAATTGACCGATACCGATGAAGCGTTGACCGCTTTTGCAGAATATTACTTTCCCGGCTGCGACAGTTCAGGTGTCGTCAAAGGCTGGAAGGATTTCAGTGATGCCATGGATAATTTCCCCTATGACATCCCCGATCTTTACACCGGGCCGCAGCACTGGTCATTGGGATTCTTTTCGCCGCCCGGCAAATTGACCGGCCCCTGCGGTCACGGATTCCAGGACGATCCCCGCGGTGATGATATAGGGATCGTCCTCAACAAAGGTGATTTTTCAAGGGAAGAAAAGATCCTGGGCTACAAACTTGTCGCAGAAGGATGGTCAAAAGCACTCCCCGGCTATGTAAAAGCACTTCAAAGCTCTGACACACTCCACGCCAGAGAAGAAATCGCTACCGCCGAAGTATGTATGGCGGCATTCAAAAGTGCCTTCAATCTGATTCAAATCTACGATATCAAGAGTACTTGCGGTACTGATGCGGCATTCGACCGTTATCTGGCAATATGCAGGGATGAACTGGCAGTCGTTCAGCGAGTGCTGCCTTTTCTTGAATCCGATCCCCGGCAGGGTTTCAATCCGGAACCCAATGCATACCTGTTTGATGCCGGAAAAGTAAGAAAAAAAATAACTGCATTGAAAAAAATCCTGTCATAAACCGGTATTGCCCTTTCTCAAAATTTGCAAAAATACCGGAAATGCAGTATATTATCAAAGTAGTTTCCAAGATTGATTATTTTTAAACAGAGAGGTAAAAAATGACCCGAAAACAGATAATAACAAACGGATATCCGGAAAAGATTTCTGCCGGGAAGAGTTCTTTTTCCTCAGGTGCAAGCCTGAGGAAACTGCACATGTGCAGTTTCACCCTGATCGAACTGTTGGTGGTGATCGCGATCATCGCCATATTAGCCGCCATGCTGCTGCCCGCGCTGCAGCAGGCCAGAGAGCGGGGATTGAGTTCACAATGTACAAATAACCAGAAGCAGATCGGTATGGCATTTCAAAATTACGCAAATGACAACAATGATGTTCTGCCGATATATTACGGTCCGAACAACACTAACGACTACAAGGTCATGCGTTGGTATATCAGCTGCGGACAATACCTCGGATTGACGGCTTCAAGTCTTTATCCCAAACTTTATCATTGTCCCAAATACAATGCTGACAATGTGATATTCACTAAAACACTTGACTATAAATACCTGCATCCCGGATATATCGTAAATCAGGAAAACGGCTTCCTGAACGGCCCGGTGAACAGCTGGTTCAGGATCCGTAAAATTTCCAAGCTGAAGCACATTGCCAAATATATCATTCTGGCTGACCGCAACACGACACCGACCGAAACTGACTACTTCAACTGGGTCAATGATAACAAAAATAAAAATCTTGGACTCATAAACCACTCAGGCAGGGCCAATTACACTCATGCAGACGGACATGTCACCAGCATGAATATCCCCATTGCCTCCAGAGATACAAACGACACAAATTTCAACATCTACTTCTACCCCAACGGCGAAAGTTTTGAGAACGGGCCTGTTTATTGAAAGATCTTTTTGAAAAATTCGTATTATAAGGACTGAAAAAAATGAAAAAAATGTTACTTGCCGCATTGATTTTTTCCGGAGTATTTACGGCAGCTGCGTTGGAATTTTCTGATGCAGAGATCGTACTCGTGCCCAAAGCGTCGATCGTTGCGGAATCCGCCGCCGCCGACTTGCAATATCATTTGCAAAAAATGACCGGAGGCAAATTCCCCATTGTCCGCAAGCGTTCAAACAATTACGCTGCGGCAATATATCTCGGTAAAGCCGCCCGTCAGGCAGGAATGCCCGTTGACAAACTCAAAAAAGACGGTTTTTTCCGGGTCGTCAAAGGTAAAAATATCTATATCGCCGGTAATGATGATCCTCAAGTCGGCAGACGGGATTTTGTTTACATATATTTCTTCGTCCAAAAACGCGGCACAATGCACGGCGTATACGACTTTCTGGAATCCCTCGGCGTGCTGTGGCCCGCCCCCGGTACGAAATACGAATATATCCCCCGCAAAAAAAGCATCAAACTTGCGGATAGTGTCAAGGTCGATAACCCGGTTTTCATCGAACGCGGTGCAACCGGTATCTGGAATTTCAAAAAGTTCCCTGATGCCGGGGAATATACAAAGAATCCTTCCGAAGCTGTGACTTGGGCCATGCGTCTGCGTATTTCCAACATTCGCGGCATCGCCACCGGCAGCCACTCGGAACAGTTCCTTAAACTTGACAAGGTCTGGTTCAAAAAGTATCCGGAACGGTTCCAGAAAATGAAAAACGGTAAACGCAACCCCCGCTACTGCTGCTGGAGTTCTCCGGAAGTCCGGGAAGCATGGCTTGCTGCTGCAGATGGCTTTTTCTCCGGCAAAAAACCTTCTGAAGTTGGACTTGGACGCCTCAAGTCATGGCGCGGACAGAATAAAAATGATGAGTTCCTCATCGACCCCATGGATCACGGAGCCGCCAATGACGGCCGCTGCC
>JAFVRT010000324.1 GCA_017504125.1 Lentisphaeria bacterium | reverse complement strand
CTCTATCAACGATATCATGACAGCCAGAAGTCTGCTCGACCGGGTCTACATTGACGAAAAAATCATCGAATACATACTCGACATCGTCATTGCCACCCGTCCCGGATGCAAAGACCGGCTTTCTCCGCGCCAGAACAGCGCAAAATTGGACTTTATCAATACCATGCTCACTTTCGGAGCCAGTCCCCGTGCAGGATTGGCTCTCTCGCTGGCAGCGCGGGGACTTGCCCTGCTCAACGGCAGAGCTTATGTACTGCCTCAGGATGTAAAAGATCTTGCTCCAGATGTACTGCGGCACCGGCTCATACTTTCTTATGAAGCTGAAGCGGAAAATGTGGATTCCGATGCTGTGATCGAAAAGTTGCTGGCCGAATTGCGTACTCCCTGACGGAAATCAAAGGGAGTATACCTGATTTATGATCCCTGAAGAACTTGCCCGGCAGATAAGAATGCTGGAAATCCGTACCGACCGCATGGTCGATGAGATTTCCGGTGGAGCATACCGCAGCGTTTTCAAAGGTTCCGGAATTGAATTCGATGAAGTACGGGAATACACCATTGAAGATGATGTCCGTACGATAGACTGGAATGTTTCCGCAAGAATGGGCGTTCCCTATGTCAAAAAATTCGTGGAGGAACGGGAACTCAATATCATGCTGCTGGTGGATGTTTCCGCTTCAGGAGCCTTCGGCTCAGGCGCAAAAAGCAAAAGACAGAGTGCCGCAGAACTTGCCGCCCTGATCGCATTCAGCGCATCAAGAAACAATGATAAAGTTTCTTTGATGATGTTCAGCGATAAGATCGAGCTTTATGTCCCGCCCCGTTCCGGACGCAGACATATCCTGCGCCTTATCCGTGAAATGCTGGCTTTCAAGCCGGAAAATCCCGGAACTGATATTGCTCTTGCATTGAAGGAGTCTGCCAGAATACTGAAAAAACGCAGCGTGGTGTTTCTAATCAGCGACTTGATCGGAAACAGCGATTTTTCATCAGCCCTGAAGCAGCTGAACCGACGGCACGATGTCATTGCGGTCCAGATCTTTGATCCGGTGGAACGGGAGTGGCCGGTAAATGAATCGATCGAACTGGAAGATGCTGAAACAGGAGAAATAATAACCATCCCGGCCGGAAACAGTTCCGAACTTCAGCAGCAGCTCGATCTCCGCAACAGTTCGATCGCAGCCTTGTGCCGCAGTGCCAAAGTCGACCGTGTGGAAATTGAAAGCGGAAGCGAAGTCATAAAACCACTTATCGGATTTTTTGCCGCCAGAAGGAGCAGAGCAGGAAAATGAAAAAATTCTTTTACATATTAGTCATTTCCATACTTTCAGCTGCAGCGGCATTGGCTTTATGGAGCATAAGCGGCTACCTTCTTTCGATGAAAGACAAAACTGCGCCGCAGCTGCCGGATGAAGTTACTTTGAACACCGCCGCCGGGTATCAGCTTGGCAGCAATGTTGATGTGCAATGTGAAATAAAACTCCCCAGATACCGGAAAGTGCTGAATTGTCTGCTGACTCCGGGCGAAGGTACAGTAGTGTCCGCATCTCCTGCAGCCAAGGTCATAAAACACTCATGGCGATACAACACATGGCGAATTTCAGGAACCGTAACTTGTATCAGACCGGGAGTTTCAAGATCCGGAGTCATGGCAATAGAACTTTCTCCGCTTGAGAACTCACAGCAAAAAAGTGCCTTCACATTGGCGATCCCTGCAATTACCATAAAGGAACTCCCGGCAGTACCGGATCCCGTTCCGCAATTGGCCCCGGAATCTGCCGCTGCAAAAAAATGGAGCAAAAAATGGCACTTTCTCTGGCTGCTTTTGCTGATTATCCCTCTTTTGTTATGGATATTCAGAAAAAAAAGCCAGCCGGAAAAAAAGATCCCGCTGCACAAGCGCACTCTGGATGCCCTTGCTTTACTGCGTGCTGATGTGATCTCCAAAAATGTTTCGGCTGAATCCGGAATAATCCGCCTTACCGATGTAATAAGGTTCTACCTTGAACAACGGTACAGTCTGCCTGACTCCGGCAAAACTACTCCGGAATTTCTGGAGGATATGGAAAACAATTCCACCCTTCCGGAATCTGACCGGCCGTTTCTCCAGCATTTTCTCAACGCCGCCGATCTGATAAAATTCGCAAAAGCCCCCTGTGATGCAAGTGCTGTAAACAACGCTATCGACAGCGCAGAAAAACTGGTAACCAACACAGCCATGCCGGAGGAAGATAAAAATGTTTGAATTTGCACATCCTTTTTTACTGTTCCTTCTTCTGCTGCTGCCGCTTCTGTGGTATTATGTGAGAAACATCCGGAAAAATCCTTCTGTGGTCACTCCAAGTACCCAAGTATTCCATAAGATCGCTGCAAAGAAAAAAACCGGTATCGCCAACTGGTTCTATCTGGTTGCGCTGCTGCTTGTCATCACAGCTCTGGCCCGTCCGCGTACCGGAGATGAAAAGGTCATAATACGCTCTAAAGGTATTGATATCGTACTTGCAATAGATATGTCCGGCAGTATGCGCGCCATTGATGTACCGCGTAATATAACCAGTGCATCAGAACTTGCCAAAGCTATGAATTCAGGCGAAGTACGCAACCGCCTTGAAACCGCCAAAGAGGAGATCCGGAAATTCATCCTTGCCCGGCCGAATGACCGCATCGGTCTTATCGGATTTGCCGATCTTGCTTACAGTTTTTCACCTCCGACTCTCGATCACACCTGGCTCCTTGAACGGCTGCGTACTCTGGAACCAGGACAACTGGGCGATGCCACCGGTATCGCTTCAGCAATAAGTTCCGGTACAAGAAGGCTGAAAAACTCCACAGCCCCCAGACGG
>JAFVRT010000323.1 GCA_017504125.1 Lentisphaeria bacterium | reverse complement strand
TTGAGCATCATGTAATGGCATTTCAGCAGCGGAAGTATCACACACGGATATTCGCCGCCCTGAGATTTATGGACTGTTACGGCGTAAGCGTGGCTGAGTTGATCTGCTTCGTCAAAAGAATATTCCACACAATGGTCGCCGTTGTCAAAGGCGCATGTGAATTTGCGTTCCTCCTGATCTATCGAATCAACGAAACCTACATCACCGTTGAAAACATTTTTATCATAGTTGTTTGACCGCTGCATGATCTTGTCACCACGCCGGAACAAACGCTCTCCGAAGTTGAATGATTCCGGCATGTCGCCGAGAAGCCGTTTCCCTAATATCGGATTGAGCCGGAATACTCCGGCATCTCCGCGGTTCATCGGTGTAAGGAGCTGGATATCTTTTACCGGATCAAAACCGAACCGCTGCGGGATGCGTTCGGCAACCATTTTTTCGATCAATTCTTCGGCTCTGCCGGGATCATCTCCGGGATCTATCCAGTAAAAATCGGCAGTTCCATTTTTTTCAGGAGCCGGTGGTATCGGTATTTCTCCGCGCAATACCCGGTGAGCGTTGAAAATTATCGAACTTTCTGCCGCCTGACGGAATACCTGAGTCAGATGGGTCACGGTGAAAAATCCGCTGTTGGCCAGATCGGCCAGAACAGTTCCGGGGCCTACCGGAGGAAGCTGATCCGCATCCCCGACCAGAACTGTGGCACATCCGGCAGGAATGGCAGCAAAAAGTGCAGTTGCCAGAGGCAGGTCAAGCATGGAAACTTCATCGACGATAAGCAGATCACAGGAAAGGGGATTTTCTGAATCATATTCAAATTTGTTCCGTGCCGGATCGTATCCCAGCAGACGGTGAATGGTCTTTGCTTCGATTCCGGAAGATTCCGAAAGGCGTTTGGCAGCTCTCCCTGTCGGGGCAGCAAGGAGTATCCGCAATTTTGCCTGTCCGGCAAGTTCAACGATCTTACCCATGACCGTGGTCTTTCCCACACCGGGGCCGCCGGTAACTATGGAAAGCGGCGAGGCTTTGACACACTCCACCGCTTTCAACTGTTCAGGAGCGAGGCGGGAGGCGGTTTGTCGATCCGGAGAACCCATTTTTTGTGCGGCAAACTTTGTAACCGATGCCAGTTTCATGATCCGTTCCGCCAGAGTCAGTTCTGCTTCAGCCAATGCCGGAGTATAGATCATATCATCCATGAAAAGAAGCTGTTTTTTTTCTATTGCTTCATCCAGTCCGGTCTTTGCCATGTCTTCGTTGACTTTCAGCAATGATGCAGCGGCTCGTATCACATCTTCCGGCGGCGAACACACATGACCGTATGAAATAAGGGAATTCATGGCATAGACAGCGGCCGCCCGGAGCCGTTCCGGAGAATTTTCCGGGATCTGCAGGGCTCTGGCTATTTCGTCGGCTTTCAGAAAACCGATGCCGCTTACTTCGTCAGCCAGACGCCATGGATTTTTTCTGATCACATCAGGGGCTGTATTGCCATAGGATTTCAGGAGTTTTGCACAATAAGCCGGGGTTATTCCCAATCCCTGCAGAAATATCAGAGATTCCCGTTGAGAGGCAGATTCTTTCCAGAAACGGTTGATGTCGGCGGCCCGTTTGGAACCGATGCCGGGAACTTCTTTCAGTCGGCGGGGAAAGCGGTTGAGGATGTCCATGGTTTCTTTGCCGAAGTGTTCGACTATGGCAGTTGCGTGTTTCGGCCCCAGTCCGGGAACGGCGGAACTTAAAAAACGGATCAGCCCGGAAGGTGATTCCGGCATGGAACTTTTGCACTTGGAGATCCTGAATTCCCGGCCATACTCCTGATGTGTGGCAAAAACACCTTCCAGTTCCACCTGACGGCCCGGTTCTGCTCCTGGCATTGGACCGCAAACAACTTCCTCGCCGGAAGCCGTCCGTATTACGGCCACGGAAAAGTTTCCGGAGTCATCCCGGTAACGGAACCGGAGAAGTTCGCCTTTCAATATCGTGGGGGAATCCGGCATGCTGCGGTCCTCAATAACTGTCGGCATCCCGGACTACCCGGCGGTACTTATTGAAAATATCCTCACGGGAAATAAAACCTTCAAATTTGCCGGATGAACTGCAAACCGGCAGATATTTTACCCCGTAACGGTCAAAATTACTCATGGCCCATGCCAAATCATCGTCCGGCGACAGCAATCCATGCGGAGAATCCATGATATCATAGACCAGCATAAAGTCATATACCTCGTGCTCCAACATGGCATGCAGTACTTTTTCGGTACTTATGACCCCTGTAAGACGGCGGTGTTCATCAAGTACCGGAAAAATTTCGATTTTTTCCTGTTCCAGTAATTTACGCATGTGCCGGATCGTATTGTCCGGAGTAAGAGGGGTGCAGGTACGGATTATATTCAGCCTGACCGGCAGACTTTGAAGCATGACAGTATCCCTGTCGTCGGTGAGAAGATTGTTGTCAGCCAGAGCTTTCCGGTAAATGGAGTTGGGCTCCAACTGCCTTGCGGCAAACCAGGAAACTGCAGAAACTATCATCAATGGCACAAGAAGTGTATAGCCTCCTGTAACTTCCGCAATCAGAAATATTCCGGTCAGGGGAGCGCGCATGACCGCGGTGAAAACTCCGCACATTCCAACAACGATGAAGTTGGGTTCCTGCAGCTGTATGATACCGGTCAGATTGACAAGTCTGGCAAAAGCAAAGCCGGTGAAAGCTCCAATGAACATGGAGGGAGCAAAAATACCGCCGTCACCGCCTGAATCAACGGTTAGAACTGAACCTATGACTTTGGCAAAAACAGCCGCTCCGATCAAAATGGTGAGAATAAGCCATTCCGGGATCATTCCTTCGGGCAGCGGGGAGAGTTTTGCCAGAAAAGAGAGATTTCCGGCAAAGAGCTGTTCGATGAAAACATATCCCTGCCCACGGAGTATGGGGAATATGGCAAGCAGGATACAAAGCAGAAATCCGCCGGTAAAAAGTCTGATCCAATGGTTCCGGAAACGGCTTTTGATGATTCCTCCGAGCCGATAGGCGGTTTTTATCACATACACACCGATCAGGGCACACACCAGACCGCAGATGAAATAAAAAGGAACTGCATCGGTACGCCATGGAACTGTGATCGCCAGCTGAAATTCAAAGTGGTTGGAAATAACTCTGGAAACTACTGTCGCCACCGCACTGGACATCAATATCGGAACCAGTGCCGCAACGCTGAATGAGGGCATAAGCACCTCGACTGCAAAAAGCACTCCGCCGATAGGACTGCTGAAGCATGCGGAAATTGCAGCCGCTGCGCCGCAGCCGATAAGCAGCAGTCTCTGCCTGCGGTCGGCATGAAAAAATCCGGCTGTATTTGAGCCTATCGCAGAACCGGTAAGCACACTTGGAGCTTCAAGTCCGGCGGAACCTCCGCAGCCGACGGCGAACATGCTTGACAGCAAATGAGTTACCATTTCACTGCCGGGAATGGTGAATTTACGCCGATGGAGCATCAGGATCAGAGGACTCAGGCTTTTGGCATAGTGTCTGCCGCCCCATTTGTGCTGAACACAATGAGAGAGAAAAAGTCCGATAAGAGGCATGAAGAAAAAAAGCAGCAATGCGCCCCATTTCAACACCTGCGGTCCGGAATAATGCTCCAGCTTGCCGTTGAGTGAAGTCAATGTAACCACAAAAAAATGCATAAGGGCCACGCCGAAAGCTGCCGTGATCCCGATTATGAGAGCCATTATCAGAGTACTGGAGCGTTCTCCGAAAATTTTCCGGCACCAGTCGGCAGCGGCGATGAAGATCCGCCGCAGATTGACTGTGAAACGCAATGTTTTCCGGATTTGCAATTTTTTCCTGCTCAGTTATTCAAGATGGCCCAGTAACGGCCCGAAGGATTTTTTATAAGACGGATCGGCAGATCGAAAATCGAACTCAAGTTTTCTTCAGTCAGTACATCTTCTCTTGCGCCGCGGCACATGATGTTTCCGGATTTCAGGATCATGCCTTCATCGAATACTCCGAGGATATCTTCAATACGCTGGGTGATGAAAATAATAGTGAGTTCCGGCATTTCTGCGGCCATTTTTTCTATCTCTCCCAAAAGAAATTCTCTGCCCGGCATATCAAGATAGACACTTGGTTCATCAAGGATCATCAGTTCAGGTTTGGTAAGCAGCGCGCGCATTATCAGTATTTTCACCTGCTCCCCGGAAGACATGGTGAAGATCTGCTGGTCAGCCAGATGTTCTGCCCGGAACCGTTTCATCAACGCTTTGGCAGTATCGATCTCGTGCTGCTCCGGTTCCCGGAAAAGCCCCAATGTTCCGTCGAAACCGCTTATGACCATTTGCAGTCCGGTCCACTCCGTATCTGTGAACTGCTGCATGCAGGGACTCACCCAGGCAATACGCTTACGCAGTTCCACCAGATTGGTGGAGCCGAAACGGTTGCCGAGTATCTCCACTTGTGCTCCGTAAACCGGCCAGGCGTATCCCATAAGCATCTTGACCAGAGTGGTTTTGCCGGCTCCGTTGGCTCCGAGAATGAAGCATCTGCCGCCTCTGGGAACCTGCCAGCTCAAATCATGAAGTATCTCTCTGCCGCCCAGATATACGGAAGCATTTTTTATATCGACCGCCATGGATTCCATATTGTTTCAACTCCGGTTATTTTTGTAGTCCATCCATTTATCCCGGAGTTCTTTGCCCCGGGCAAATTCATCTTGAAATTTATCGAAGTCGCCATTTTCAATCAGGCGGCGCAAAGCGAAATACCGTTCTTCAAATTCATTCATAGCCTGAAGCACGGCAGAAGCATTTTTTTCGGTGATCTCCCGCCACATTGCCGGATTACTGGCGGCAATACGGCAGCTGTCCCGGAACCCGGTGGCACATCCGGCAAAACGGAGTGCCTGCTCCCCGGCGTTTTCTGAATCAAGAATCCCTGAAGTCAATGCCGAAGCCACGATATGCAGCACATGACTGGTCCTTGCCACCAGAGCATCGTGAGCATGAGCATCGGCAATAAATTTGGGATGACCTCCGGCGCATTGCCACATTTCTTTTACTGCCTGCACCGCTTCCGGATCAGTTCCGCCGCCGTTGAGAATAAAGATGTCCGCATTATCGTACAAGGTCGGGAACGCAGCTCCTACTCCACGCTTTTCAGTTCCTGCCATGGGATGTGAACCCACAAAACGAACCTGTTTCGGGGTGAGAAATTTTTCCGCAGCGGCACAGATCTCACCTTTGAGGGAACCCACATCTGTTACGATCGCGCCCTGCCGGAAAGAGTCCCCGTATTCAGCCATGAAATCGATTGTCGCCTGCACCGGGATCGCTAAAACGATTATGTCAGAATTTTTCAGAACTTCTGCAGCATCGTCAAAAACTTCGTCAACTGCATCAAGTTCCAACGCTGCAGAACGGTTTTCTTCGCGCCGTCCCCAGCCGATGCGCCGGTATGCTCCTTTCAGAGCCATACCGAGAGAACCTCCCAGCAGTCCCAGTCCGATAATACCTGCGGATCGCATGATTTTCAAGCCTTATTTCAACGCAGCAAGCAATTCTTCAGTACGGTTTTTCCGGTCTTCCAGTTCAGCCAGCTGGGCGCGGGCATTAGCAACCACCTGTTCGGGGGCATTGGCCACAAAACGCTCATTTTTCAGTTTTCCGGCAGTACCGGCGATCCATTTGTTGATGTCGGCCAGTTCTTTCTGGAGCTTGGCCCGTTCAGCATCGACATCGATCAATCCGGTCAGGGGCAGACTGATGATACCAGCCTGGCAGAGTTTGGAAGGAGCCGCACCCTGTTTTTCGCTGTCGAAACTTTCAAGAGTAAGTTCGATATCTTCAGCGTTGAGCAGCAGTTTCAAAGAGTCGAACTGACCTTTGAGACCTTCAAGAGCAGCGTTGTCGGCAGCTTTGACATGGAATTTCAGTTTGCGCCCGTCAGGGATATTGTAACTGGAACGCAGGAATCTTCCGCCTTTGACCAGTTCAAATTTGGCTTCTGCCCATTTGGCTTCATCGTCAAAGGTCAGATTTTCGCCCAGGGGAAGCGGCTGATACATGAGGAGTTCATTTTCAGCAAGCAGACCCATGCGGTGTGCCAGTTCTTCAGTAACAAAAGGCATGAAGGGGTGAAGCAGTTTCAATATGCGGAACAATGCCCAGTCAAGAACTGCGAGGGCGCGTTCCTTGTCGGCTCCGCCGGCACGCATGGGGAGTTTTTCGGCTTCCACGAACCAGTCGCAGAAGTCGCTCCATACCAGATCGTAAAGAGCATGGGCTGCGGTGTGGAAACGGAATTTTTCCAATTCCGCATCGATGAATGCTGCTGCGGCATCCAGTTTTGAGGCCATCCATTTTTCATCTGCGGAAAGGTTTTCCGGCAAAGTATCGACCACTTTGCTGGGCCCCTGCATCTGACGGAATCGGCAGGCGTTCCAGAGTTTGTTGGCAAAATTCCGTCCGATCTCGCACTTTTCGTTGGAGTAGCGGATATCCATACCGACGGGAGCGATGTAGACGATCGAGAATCTCAAAGCATCGGCACCGTATTCAGCGATAACATCCAGCGGGTCAGGGGAGTTGCCGAGAGATTTGGAAAGTTTCCGTCCCTTGTCGTCCCGTATGATGCTGGTGAAATAGACATTTTTGAAGGGGATCTTGCCCATGAATTCACATCCGGCCATGATCATGCGGGCAACCCAGAAAAAGATGATATCGGGCCCGGTCACAAGATCATTGGTGGTGTAGAAATAATCCAGTTCAGGAGTTTTTTCAGGCCAGCCCATGATGGAAAACGGCCACAGCCAGCTTGAGAACCAGGTGTCAAGCACATCTTCTTCCTGCCGCCAGTTGCCGGGAGCGGTGGGAGCTTCAAGACCGACATATACTTCGTTGGTATCGTCGTTATACCATGCGGGAATGCGGTGTCCCCACCAGAGCTGACGGGAAATACACCAATCCTGAATATTTTCCATCCAGTGAAAATAGGTCTTGCTCCACCGTTCGGGATAGAACTTGATCTCACCGGAACGGACCGCTTCAATGGCGGGCTTGGCAAGTTCACCCATACGGCAGAACCACTGGAAACTCACCAGAGTTTCGATCGGCACATCGCCGCGTTCGGAATAACCGACGGCGTGGACGATATCCTCGATTTTTTCCACAAGTCCCTGTTCGGAGAGCATTGCTACACATTTTTCTCTGGCGGCGAAACGCTCCATGCCGGCGAATTCCGGGCCGCAGAGAGAATTCAAGGTGGCATCCGGATTCATGATGTTGATGACTTCGAGATTATTTCTGCGCCCGACTTCAAAGTCGTTGGGATCGTGAGCGGGGGTGATCTTTACGCAGCCGGTTCCTTTGGTGGGATCGGCATGGATATCGGCAATGACCGGGATCTTGCGGTCGGTGAGCGGCAGACAGAGCATCTTGCCGATAAGGTGTTTGTAGCGTTCGTCGTCGGGATGGACGGCAACAGCGGTATCTCCGAACATCGTTTCGGGACGGGTGGTGGCGACAACTACATATTCACCGCTGTTTTCCACGGGGTAACGGAAATAATAGAATTTTCCGGGAACATCTTTATAGATCACTTCTTCGTCAGAGAGTGCACTTTTGGCGGCGGGGCACCAGTTGATCATACGCTGACCGCGGTAGATGTATCCTTTGTTGTAAAGTTCGACAAAGACTTTTTTGACTGCATCAGAAAGTCCTTCGTCCATGGTGAAGCGTTCGCGTTCCCAGTCGCATGAACATCCGAGAGTACGGAGCTGTTTGATGATCTTGCCGCCGAATTCATCTTTCCATTGCCAGACGCGTTTGATAAATTCTTCGCGGCCCAATTCATCTCTGGAAACATTTTCGGTCTGTTTCAGATATTTGACTACCCGTGCTTCAGTAGCGATACCGGCGTGGTCGGTGCCGGGGAACCAGCACACCTCAAACCCTTT
>JAFVRT010000322.1 GCA_017504125.1 Lentisphaeria bacterium | reverse complement strand
TGTCCGACACCGGGAACGATCACAGCTTTTCCTCCGGTCATGCGGGAAAGGGTTTTTATCACATGTTGAGCATGGAGTCTGTCCGGCTGCTGTTTGTAACAGAATGGGTACTTTTCTTTCCATTCCCGCACTTTGGCAAACCACTCTTTCCGTTCGCGGAAATCCGGTGCAGAATTCATGATTTTCAGGACTTCCCCGACATCGGCAAGGATACCGAGATCAGCATATTTATTTTTGTTTATCTCTGAATCATCGATATCCACATGGATTATTTTTGATGTTCTGGCAAACTTTTCTGCATTTCCGGTTACCCGGTCATCAAATCTGGCTCCCAGCGAAATAAAAAGGTCGCTCTCATTTGCAGCATAATTAGCTCCGACTGTTCCGTGCATGCCGAGCCATTGCATCGAAAGCGGATGATCATCCGGGATCGCACCGATCCCCATCAGAGTCGTTACTACCGGGATGTTGAATTTTTCCGCAAATTCCACAGCAAGTGCAGATGCTCCGGAAGAAATGACACCACCGCCGAGACACAGGCATGGGCGTTCAGATTCTGCAAGCATGCGGCGGAATTCTGCAATATCCTCCATAGACGGCTTTAACGGAGCAGTGATTTTCATCCTGACTGATTCCGGATCAAAGTCACATCTGGCCTGTTGGATATTTTTGGGGATATCCACAACAACAGGTCCCGGCCGTCCTGAAGCCGCAATTTCAAATGCTCTGGTCATGATATCAGCAAGCTCCCTGATGTCCAGCACCAGAAAACTGTGTTTTACGATGGGACGGGTGACTCCGATGATATCGGTTTCCTGGAATACATTTTTTCCGATAAACTTACTTGAAACCTGTCCGGTTATGAATACTGTGGGAACTGAATCCATATAGGCATCTGCAATACCGCTGACCAGATTGGTGGCTCCGGGGCCGCTGGTTGCCATGGCAACACCGACTTTGCCGCTGGCGCGGGCGTAACCGACAGCAGCAAAAGCTCCGCCCTGTTCGTGGCGCGGCAGAATGACTCGCAGTTTTTCAGAATAACTCAATGCCTGATGCAATTCTATAGCTTGTCCGCCGGGATATGCAAAAACGGTATCGATACCAAGTTCCTCAAGACAGCGTATGACGATCTCGCTGCCCTTTAATTGTCGTTCTATTGTTCCCATCAAGATTCCTCCATAATAGCGATAAGAAAAAGCGGCCAACAGGAGTTTTTGCCCCGCAGCCGCCTTTTTTTATGATCGAGAATCGATTATTTTTCGTCGATTTCTTTCAAAGCCGCCTTGCGGCTGAGACGGATTTTTCCGGATGCAGAGTCGATATCGATAACCTTTACGGTGACCAACTGACCTTCGCTGCAGATATCTGTAACCTTGTTTACCCGATAGTCTGCCATTTCGGAAATATGGAGCAGTCCTTCCACGCCGGGGAGTATTTCGACAAAGGCACCGAAATCCCGGATGGTAACGACTTTGCCGCGGTAGATCTGACCGATTTCAGCTTCGGCGGTGGAACCGAGTACACGCTCTTTTGCCGCAGCAAGCTGTTCGGCATTGGAGGCCATGATCTTCACGCTGCCGTCATCATCGATATCGATCGAAGTTCCGGTTTCTTCGGTGATCGCACGGATATTTTTACCACCGGGACCGATAAGGGCACCGATCTTTTCCGGATTGATCTTGATGATTTCAAGTCTGGGAGCGCGGGGGCTGATATCTGCACGGGGAGCCGCGATGCAATTTTCGATCACATCCAGGATCTTCATCCGGGCGATACGGTTGCGCTCCATACCTTCGCAGAGCAGATCGATGGGAATACCGGGCAGTTTGAGATCCAGCTGGAATCCGGTGATGCCGTCACGGGTTCCGCAAACCTTGAAGTCCATATCGCCGAAATGGTCTTCGGCACCGAGGATATCGGTCAGCAGCAGTCTTTCGCCGTTTTCACCGGTAACAAGACCGCAGGAAATACCCGCAACAGGGGCTGTTATCGGCACACCGGCATCCATAAGAGCCAATGTTGCACCGCAGACAGAAGCCATTGAGGTAGAACCATTGGAACTCATGATCTCGGAAACGCAGCGGACCACATAGGGGAAATCTTTGGGCATGACCTTGGAAACAGAACGCTCAGCCAGGTTTCCGTGTCCGATCTCACGGCGTCCGGGACCGGCGATACGGCCGACTTCACCAACGCTGAAGTTGGGGAAGTTATAGTGCAGATAGAAACGCTTGAATCCGTTTCCGGTCGCGCTTGAGAGATCATCGAATTCCTGAGCATCTTTTTCATTACCGAGAGTGGCAATGACCATAGCCTGAGTTTCTCCGCGTGAGAAAAGGGCACT
Source organism: Lentisphaeria bacterium (assembly GCA_017504125.1). Taxonomy (GTDB): domain Bacteria; phylum Verrucomicrobiota; class Lentisphaeria; order Victivallales; family Victivallaceae; genus UBA1784. The sequence continues at coordinate 630 of JAFVRT010000322.1, read as the reverse complement.
TCCGTGGACTACGGGCAGAACTGCAACTTCGGCAGAAAGCGGACGGATATCTGTAATGCTCCGTCCATCGGGACGATACTGTTTTTCAAGGATCAGACGGCGGGTGACATCGCGGACATGATCATCAAAACCTTTGGCGGTTTCGATCTTGAAATCATCATCGCTCATATCGGCAAAACGGCTGCGGAGAGCTTCACGGGCATCTGAAAGCAGGCCGTCAAGAGCATTGATACGGTCTTCTTTGCCGGGGACGGTGCATACGCTTTCGATCCGGTCAGCGCAAAATTCCTCAAGAGCCTTCTGCAAGGCTTCGGGAACCAGATAGTAGTGATATTCTTTCTTGGCGCGTCCGGCCTTTGCAGCCAGTTCGATCTGGGCTGCACATTGTTTTTTGATAGCTTCATTAGCTACATACATAGCTTCGCGCATCTCGGTTTCGGACACAAATTCCGCTTCACCTTCGATCATAATGACCAGATCGGGAGTTCCGGAATAGATCAAATCGAGTGTGCTGTACTTCATTTGTTCGCGGGTGGGATTGACGACATACTGTCCGTCAACTTTGCCGACACGGACAGCACCGACCGGTCCCTGGAATGGCAGATCTGAAAGCATCAAACTGGCAGATGC
>JAFVRT010000031.1 GCA_017504125.1 Lentisphaeria bacterium | reverse complement strand
TTGAATTTCATTGCATATTCTCCTGAAAAATTGATGTTATGCGGTTTTTTCAAAAGTTTTCAATTGCTTTTAAAATTACCTTCCTTAATATATATCCTTCCCGCAGAAAAATCAAGATTCCTTATATTTTTTTCCCGTTTTGTCCGATTATTTGCAACATGTATTGTTTTCTGTATGGTGGGATGACCGCTTTCTGAAATCTTTGATGCAGCACTTACCTTTGGCAAATGTTGCAAAAAAATCCCCGGCGTGTAAACCGGGGAGAGATATAATACAGGTAATAAATATTATTTTATCATTTTTTCCAGATCCGACATTGCTTTTTCCAATAATCCGGCTTCGTAAAGAAAATCCAGGATCGTATAGCGGTTGCGAATAAGCTGAGCGGTTCTGATGCCGTGAAGGAATTGTTCTCTGCTCAAGCCGATTTCAGCCGGAGTTACCGGACATGAGGCTTTTTTCAGCATGGTGTGTAATTCTTCAAATGTATAGAGCTGTCTGCGGAGTTTTTCCTGCAAAGAGTTCCATACTCTGCCGATGAGAGCACGGCGTTCTTCAGCTTCGATTCCGGTTTTGAACTTGGCAAGAGAAAGTTTTTTGGGTTCAGAGCCGTAACATCCCCTGATAAGCAGAGCATCGATCTCAGTTGTGCGTTCTTCGATCGACAACACCGGTTTCGCGTCATTTTTTACTGAGTCATAGTCGTTGTTTACAATGAACTCCATAAGAATTGAAGTGGCCAACAGGCCGACACCGACTTTGAAACCGTGGGAAACATCCAGGCCGTCTTTCTGAAGTCCTTCCATTTCCCAGACATGGCTGAAAAGATGTTCCGAACCGGAAGCCGGACGGCTGTCCAGCATCATCTGCATGCTGTATCCGGTGGCGGCGAGACCTTCAAATATGTTGAGCATATCAGCAGGATCGCTTATCCAGCGGCGGATATTCCCCTGGATCAGCTGCCAGACATCTTCACGGATCGGTTGTTCGCCCACCGCATCGGCAATGATCCAGTCGGCACCGGCAACCACTTTGGTCAACAAGTCGGCAAAACCGGAACTGAGCATGGGAGCCGGAGCGGTAGCCATGATTCCGGTATCAGCACACAATGCCCATGGCGGAGGACATTTGACTGTCTGTTTGTTGTGATTGACCGCCAATGCTGCACCGGCAGAGGTGAAGCCGTCTACCGAACAGGCTGTGGGAACGCAGCAGTATGGAACATTTTTCAATCCGGAAGCACATTTGACCAGATCATTGATCACTCCGGAACCGATCGCCACAGGAACGCAATGCTCCGGCATGAGTGAAGCTAATTTTTCAGAATAGGCAAAATCCGGATGAAGAATCGGAGTTCCGGGGAAAATGTATGGTTCGGCAGGGGCAAGACCGAATTTTTCCAACAGTTCAAAGGCAGTTTTTCCAGCTGCCTCATAAGTGTTGCTGTCGGCAACGATCCACGGAGTGAGTCCGGGGAATTCCTGATTCAGAAGTTTGGGCAGGAATTTCAGAGCATTGGGGCCCAAAACGAAACATCTTGTGTCCAAGCCCTCCGGAACCGGGATCACCGGCATTACTTCATTGTAAATCAACGCATCTCCCTGTGCTTTGCTGCCGGAAATCACTGCAGAATTTTCCACTTCGCCCTTGTCGTTGACATATTTGACTTCAACTGTTTTTGGGGTCATAACGATCCCAGCTCCGGTAAATCCCGGATTTTCTTCGCTGTGGTGCGGGATCCCGGCTGCAATGGCAGGAGCCCCCTGATTGAAAATATCCCGTTCATTTCCCGGCATGGCTATGTATTGACGGTGAACATGACCGTAAAGATAGCATTGCGGCTTGATATTTTCACGGATCAGTTTGCACCATTCGCTGTAGATATCATATTCGATATTGAAAGGTGCCGGATGGGGACCGGAAAAATTTATATGGGAAACCACAATACGGTATTGGACTCCCGGTGCGGAAAATTCATTTTCTCTGTCGGCAATGACTTTTTTCAAAAACTGAGTTTCCCGCTTCCGGAAGGCATTGCAGCAGATGACCCCTCCATAGGGAGCTGCTGAGTCAGGTTTGTCTTCTCCGCAATCCAGCACGATACCCCAAACCGGACCGAGGCGGAATGTGTAGTAGGAGTTGCCGTTTTCTGTCGGAGTGTACTCCGCCTGTTTTTCGGCAAGTGGGCCGCGCAAGTCGTGATTGCCGCGTGAAAATACCACCGGGATCTCGCCTGAAGTGAATGCTGCTGCAATGCGATGACAGATCAGCAGATCTTTTTCCTGAGAATTATGTTCGGCAATATCTCCGTTGACGACGAGAAAATCAATTTTTCCAAAGGCCTTTACCGCAGCAACAGCGGCATCAAGGTGACCGTGAACATCAGAAAGCAGATAGAACCGGGGCGACGGAGAGGTGACTTTGCGGAATTTGAAGGTAACTTCTCCTTCAAGATCTGCTTTATTGAAATAGGGGACCCGTTCTTTGTAACGGCGGAATCCGATAGTGTATTCTCCGGCGCAGTCAAGTTCGTCCGCCGGTACGATCATCTTGTGAAGGATGGTTTCAGAACGCAAGACACCGTTGGATTCATCGTAATATTCTTTGTTTCCGACACGGCACCACATGACGGTTTTTGATGAAGGTATCACCATGATATGATAATACTTCCCTACAGCATACACTACGGGCATAGCATCGAAAACTCCGGAAGGCAGATCTTTCATGTCCATAAATACTTTTAATCCTGCATGAGTTTTTTGAAAACGGAGGCAAAAAAATGGAGCCAATTATCGGAATCGAACCGATGACCTATTCATTACGAGTGAATTGCTCTACCGACTGAGCTAAATTGGCTTTACATGTCTTAATAATATATCATCTGTTTTTTTTATTTCAAGTGATTACTCTGATTTTTCAGAAAAATTACCTCCCGTTACCGATAAAATAGACTTTTAACGGAGGAAATCCATTGAATTCACATGAGGCATAACTTGCTGTATATGCGCCGCAGCTGAACCAATAGATGCGGTCGCCGGGCTTTATGTATGCCGGCAGCGGATTACGGTAGTACTCGT
>JAFVRT010000321.1 GCA_017504125.1 Lentisphaeria bacterium | reverse complement strand
GCAGCGTATTTTTTGATCAGGGCAGAACCAGACTCTTCAAAAAACGCCTTGCGGGCAAGGTCGATCAATTCCGGATAAGCGCGCAACTCATCCATCGTTGAACAACCTTTGCCTTTTCCCAGTGTCGCCAGCAAATAATGCGTAGCATTGTGTCCGTAAAGTTTTGCATCCTCAAACGGAAAGAGGTCATCTTTTACAAAAAGTGACTGGACTTTGCGGTTCTCGATTCCCGGACAACTGGAAATATAAATGGTACTGAACTCTTCCACCAGATGTCCGTTTTCCGCGCCGGGAGCCAGACCGGGACGTTCATCGGAGGCCGGAACCACACCGCTCATTTTGCCGATAACAGTGTTCAGGTAATAGGTGTTGGGAAATTTGACTCCCATTGCTTTTTCCAATTCTTCCGCTGCATGATTGTTGTTTTCTGCGGTGTAGAAGAAGCGGGGGCGTTCCGGCTGCAACGCAAAACCAGCTTTGAGCCACGGCGCACAATAAGCATAAAACTTTACACTCGGCAGAGCCGTTGCCAGTTCCGAGGCTTCAGCTGCCGCCTGAATCAATTTTTCCTGATCTGCCGGATCATTGGGGTTGTAAACTTCAACGTTCTCATAAGTTTCACTGTAAACCCGGTCATCCGCCGCGATATTGACTGTCACACTGTGACAGGAGTTGACTGCGGCTTTGAGCTTTTCATTAACCTCAGCAATAACGATCCGGTCAAAACCGCCTTTGGCAGCTCCGGCGAGAAAAATTCCGGTCTGAATGGGACCAAGACCGATTCCAACAAAAGTAGACATGATTTTTAACTCTTTCTTTCAAACTGTTATTTTGCAAAAGCATCCACCCCGGCACAGAAAACATCCAGATGTTTTATCAACTGCGGAATGGAGAAATCATCGTTGAGCAGCTGTCCGGGAGCATTCATCTCGGTTCCGGCGAGCAGCGGCAGATTACGAGCAGCACAGGCGGCGACAAAACGGTCAAGTTCTGCGACCAGCTTGGCACTCTTTGCTTCGTCTGCGGCTCTCCAGTTGCGGTCGGGGATCAACGTCACCGCTCCGGCACCATATTTCTGGTGAAGATCAAGCAGAGCGTCTACATCATTTTCCCCGGCGGAAAGTCCGTTGAGCCATGCCACGGTGGGGATCGCTCCGCAGCCTCTGACAAAGGCGTTCATTTCTTCAAGCGTGGGGAAATTTTCCGGTTTGGGGGCAATATAGCCCACACCGCCCTGTTTCATAAGTTTGGAGCGGATCTTGCCTTCAAGTTTTACGGCATCTGCAGAAAACTCACCGATTTTCCCGGTCCAGAACTCCTCAAGTTCGGTTCCGCTGAAGCGTTTTTCTGCCATTTCGCGGTAAGCTGAACAGATATGACGCTCGGTAACATTTCCGGCTGGAGTGCGGGCTTCCGCTTCCGCATCGAAATCCAGCGCGATCTCAGGCAGGACCGTATTTACCTTTTCCACGACTTGACGGGTACGGGCGTTGGCTTTGGCCTTGAGATCGGCGGCAAAAGATTTCCACTCTGCAGGGACCCGCGAAGAACGGAATCTCATCCCAAGATGGTAGGCAATACCCGGTTCGCCGGGAGAGTTGATCTCTGAATCGGCCAACTCCGGCACATAGACACGGGTTTCCATGCCTGCAGCAGCAGGGACCCGCAGCGCGGCACAGGCGTTGAGAAATTCATCGACCCCGTCAAGCACATCAAAATCCACCAGACCGGCACTGCGCCAACCGAGCTTGGCAGCCAGTGCTGCGATATGAGTGGGGGAGTAGCCATATCCGTTATAGGAGTAAAATGTATGGCAGTGCATGTTGAAAGGACGGAGTCCCGGCATGGATTCAACCAGGCTTCTGCTTCTTACTGCAGAATCAAGACAATCCAATTCTCTGGCAAGTTCTTCCATGATCATTTACCTCAAAACTTTCTGGAGCTCGACCATGAATTCCTCTGCTTCCTGTTGGGTAGGCTGTGCGCCCTTCAGGTTGCCGATACCGGGTCTGCCGGTCTGATCCACATACCAGTCGGCTGTGGAGCCGCCGGAAAAAGTCACGGTGCCGGAAGCCATGATGCCGGGAGGATTCACTTTGTTGACAGTTACCACGCATTTGCCGGGAGCTTCTGCAGTTTCGCCGTTTTCGGCGGCGAGTTTTGCTTCTTCTTCAGCAAGACGGGCTTCTTCTTCCTTTTTGGCTTTTTCTTTGGCTGCGGCAATAGCTTTGGGATCGGTTGCGTTCCAATCCACCTGAAGCTCCGATGCGATGATCCGGATTTCCATGTAGGTCAGATGGGTATTGAATTTTTCATTGACCATGGTCTGAAGCTGGGAAAGACCGGTACCTTTTGCCAGTTCTTCAGTCATGAATACTGCGATTTGCTGTTCAAGCTCTTTATCCATAATACACTCCATGAGAATAGTGTTATCTGTGTTTCCGCTTATTCATATTGCGTTTGATGCTTTCCACCTTTTTGGGCCTCGGAACCGCTTCAAGACTCAAAGGAACTCCGGTAAGTTCGAAGGCATTGCGCAGCTGGCGGCGCAAGAATGCCATATAGTTCGGGGCCGCATTTTCTTTGGCATTGACGAACATCTTGATCTTCGGCGGACGGCTGCCGGTCATGGTGGCGTAGAAAAGTTTCAGCGGTGCATTGCCGGTTACCGGGGGCGGATGCACTTCAAAAGCATCTGCCAGCACCCGGTTCAGAACACCGGTGGGGATCTCTGTGTCCAGATTGGTCATGACTCTGGTGATATTGCAGATGAGCTCGTCAAAACGGTTTTGTTTCAATGCGGAAACCAATACTGCCGGAGCATAATTCAATCCCGGCAATGAACGGCTGACCGCTTTGAGCAGAACTTCATCACTTTCGCTGCGGAGATCGCGCTTGTTGACGGCGATGACCACACCTTTTCCGGCACTTTCGATCATGGAACCTATCTTACGGTCCTGAGCGGTTGCTCCATCAGGAGATGCTTCGATCATGAACACCACGATGTCTGCCCGCTCTATGGCACTTTTGGCCCGCATGGCACTGAAAAACTCCACTACATCTTCCACTTTGCCGCTTTTTCTCAAACCGGCGGTATCTACCAGTATTGCCGGAAAATTTTCATCTCCTGAGCGTAAAGTGAACTCAACATCCACCGCATCACGGGTAGTTCCGGCAATGTTGGCAGTGATCATGCGTTCTTCGCCTATGAGTGCATTGACCAGCGAGGATTTTCCGACATTCGGTCTGCCTACAATGGCGATATTGAGCGGTTTTACCACAGAAACATCTTCTTCCTCATCGCCTTCGTATGCTGGGAGCATGGAAAGTGCCTGGCTGAAAAGCGGCGCAAGGCCGGAACGGTGTTCACAACATACAGGAAATACTTTGTGGAATCCCAAAACTGAAAACTCCACCGCTTCGTCTGCGATCTTGCCGTTGTCGCATTTGTTGGCGGCGCAAAGTACTTTTTTGCCGGTGGCGCGAAGACGGACTGCGATGTCGCTGTCAAGAGGAGTTACTCCTGCTTGAGCATCGCCGAGAAAGATAAGGACATCGGCATCGGCTACGGCGGCTTCCACCTGATCGGCAATGGCAGAGTCCCAGACTTCGCCGCCTTTTTTGGCTCCTGTCATAAGGCCGAGTCCTCCGGTGTCGATCAACCGGAATTTGCGTCCGTCTCTGACTACGGTCGCCATGACCCGGTCGCGGGTTACACCGGCCTGTTCGTGGACAATGGCAAGTCTTCTGCCGACTACCGCGTTGAAAAGCGAGGACTTGCCCACATTGGGGCGTCCGACAATAGCGATGGCGGGGAGGCGTTTTTTGTTTTTCTGTTCAGCCATAAAATGTCAGTTCCGGAAAGAGTTTATAAGATCACGCAACGCTTTGGCGGCGGCTCCGGCTTTTTCGGCAAAATCAGGACCGTTACCGGCATGGATGATGCCTCTGGAGGAGTTTACTGCAATACCGTCTTTGGCAGCGGTGCAGCCGAAATTGACCACTTTTTCCACATCTCCGCCCTGCGCTCCGACTCCGGGTACGAGGAAAGGCAGTTCAGGACAGAGTTCGCGGAGCATTTTCAATTCTTCAGGATAAGTGGCTCCGACCACGATACCGGCATTGCCGTTGGTGTTCCAGCTGTCGCGGACAAGTTCCGCCACATGCTGGAACAGCGGTTTGCCGTCAGCGACCAGATTCTGCAGATCTCCTGAATTGGGATTTGAGGTGCGGCAGAGGATATAAACGCCTTTGTCGGCACGGTCAAGGAAAGGTTTCAAAGTGTCGTAGCCCATATAGGGATTGACGGTAACGCCGTCGGCTTCATAACGCTCAAAAACTTCTTTGGCATACATGGAGGCGGTGGAACCTATATCCCCGCGCTTCACATCGAGGATCACCGGGATCCCCGGAGCATTCTCGTGAATGTAGGCGATAGTTTTTTTGAGTTCATCATCTCTGTCCTGTCCTGCGTAGTATGCAGCCTGCGGCTTGTAGCAGCAGACATAATCTTTGGTGGCATCGATAATGGCCTTGTTGAAATCAAAAAGCGGAGCGGCATTGTTTTTGACACATTCGGGCAGTTTTGCAAGATCCGGATCAAGCCCCACGCAGACCAGAGAATTGTTTCTGCGGACAGTTTCTTTCAAAGCGGCAAAGAAATTCATTTTTTACACTCTCCCATACCTTTTCCGGGAATTTGCCGGAAAACAGGTTTCATATTATATTTTTGACTCTGATAATACATTAATATACACCATACAGGATGATTTTTCAAAGGGGTGGAAAAAAATTAACGCTTCTTCCGGCGCAATTGTGCCGCACCTTCGAAATATTCGAGCATGGGATCCGGTCTGCCGGGTACAGTACATTGTTTCTGGAAACGGATAGCTCCGTCGATATCTCCGGTCAGACAGGCGATCCTTGCTCTGGACGCATACCACATCTTGCGGAATTCCGCTTTGGACGGGATCTTGTTGCCCAGCAGACGATCGGCGTATTTCAGAGCTGTGATATCAAATTGAAAACGGTTGAGCAGTTCCCATGCCATGGCGGAACGCAATTCCTCATTTTTGATATTGGCATCAAAAGAGTTCAGAACTCCGGACAACTGCGGGGTGAAATGTCTGTAGCGGCTGATGAAATCCAACACAGTAAAATAGAGGCGGGCTTTTGGCGGAGCTACTTTCAGGCGGTCGTCAAGAAGCTGCCAGGCTTGGGAGATGCGGCCGGAGTTTTCCAACGAAAAAAGACGCATACGCAGGGCACCGGGGTGAGCCGGAGAGATCGCAAATATATCATCTGCGAGTTTTTTCAGCTTGCGTTCATTGCTTTCACGCAGCAGAGCCTGCATTTCTTCCAGCATGGGGGCGAGTTTTTCTGCAGCACCGGCATCGAAGGTCCCGTCAAAGAACTCCTGAAGCATTTCGGGCAGATCTACGCTTTCGCCTGCCCAGATGATCCGGCCTTTGGGGTCGATAACAAATGATTTGGGGTAAAGCAGAGTTCCTGCCATGTACTGCATGGTTATCCGGCGGCTGCTGTCAACCGCAAAAGCGATGGAGCTGTTTTTCAGCAGCGGCAGCAGGGTCGCGGCATCGGATTCCGGATCGGGAGTGATCAAAGTCTGTTCCACCCGGCCGCGGTTGATCCTGTCGAGTGTGGAGAGCATACCGGCGGTGGTGCGGGAGTTTCCGGCTCTGGTCAGTATGAAAGTTACGACTCTCAATTTATTTCCGGGGATTTCTGCTGCGATTGACTGCGGCCGTCCGTTGATGTATTTCAGACGCGGCAGCTCAGCGGCTCTGTCGCCGCAGCGCAGCGCGGCCAGAGGCAATATTGTTGAGATGGTAAAAATAAACAGACATAATTTCTTCATGATCTTTGTCCTCATTTGATTTACAGAAGTTACCGTTATAATGTAACCTGCCGGAGAAAAAAATTCAACCCGGTAAAAAAAAATCCCGGAAAAACTCCGGGACACGGTATAGGAAAAAGGATTACCCGGAACGGGACTTGAACCCGTAAGCCTTTTGGGCGACAGATTTTAAGTCTGTTGTGTCTGCCGATTCCACCATCCGGGCATGAATGTGTGAAGATTACAGTTCTATAAAATAACCGTACTTTGATGATTTTTCCACCCCGGATCGTAAAAAAAACCGTTTTTTTTTCACTACCGGCTTGATTTTATGGCAGTTTGGTGATATTTTATAAGACATGACTTATGACAAAAAACAATTAACATAAAATAACGAGGTGTTATCATGGCTCATAAAAAAGGTCAGTCAAGCAGCCGCAACGGCCGCGACAGTAATCCCAAGTTTCTGGGTATCAAAGCCTTCGGCGGTGAAACTGTTTCCGCCGGATCCATCATCGTCCGTCAGCGCGGCACCCGCTTCCGTCCCGGCGTTAATGTCGGTTGCGGTCGCGACTACACTCTGTTCGCCCTCTGCGACGGAACTGTTGCTTTCCGCAAGGAACAGCGCAAAGTTGACATCATTCCCTGCGCTGAGTAATTCAGACGCGCTGTCAGCTTTCAAACGGAGCGGAACCGTTTTCTTCGGCATATCTACTGCGCCCTCTTTTTCAGGCATCATGCTGAAGTGAACTTTTGATTCCGTTTGATGATCGGCCCCGGCAAGTTCACGGCTTTCCGGGGCCGGATTGTTTTCTGGGACCGGATTGTTTTCCGGGAACGGAATATATTGTGATATAAAGTGAAAAATCCCTGCTCCGCAGGGCAAAAGTCAAGGAGAGTTGAGAATCATGTTTGTCGATCGGGCTACTATTTCGGTCAAGGCCGGCGACGGCGGCAACGGATGCTGCAGTTTCCGCCGGGAAAAATTCGTTCCTAAAGGCGGTCCTGACGGCGGCGATGGCGGCAACGGTGGAGATATCGTGCTTATTGCTTCTGCCAATGAACAGAATTTGACTCCCTTTGCTTACCAGACCCGTTATCAGGCAAAGAACGGCCCCAACGGACAGGGGGCAGATTGCCATGGCAGAAATATCCCGCCGGTAATGGTAAAAGTTCCGGTCGGAACCATCATAAGTGATGCCGATACCGGTGAACTGGTGGCTGACCTTGATGAAGAAGGAAAAAGCGTAATTGCTGCGAAAGGCGGTCGGGGCGGACGGGGAAATGCCCGTTTTGCATCAAGTGTCAATCGCACACCCAGACGATGTGATCCCGGTCAGCCGGGCGAAGAACGCAGACTGCATCTGGAACTCAAAACTATTGCCGATGCCGGTCTGGTAGGTTTTCCTAATGCAGGCAAGTCCACTCTTATCAGTACAGTTTCTGCTGCCCGCCCCAAGGTTGCCCCGTATCCTTTTACCACATTGCATCCGGTCGTGGGGATCGTGGAATACCCGGACTATCACCGGATCTCCATGGCTGATATTCCCGGTCTGCTTGAAGGAGCTCACCGTAATGTGGGACTCGGACATTCATTTCTCAAACACATTGAGCGGACAAAGTTGCTGATATTCGTGCTGGATATGGCCGGAGTTGACGGGCGTGATCCGGTCAGTGATCTGAAAGTCCTGCGGGATGAACTCGAACACTACATGCCGGGATTGGCTGCCAGAAGCAGTCTTATCGTCGCCAATAAAATGGATCTGGAAGGCGCAGAGGATAATTTGAAACGCTTGCGCGAGGAGCTCGCTGCAGATCCGACGGTGATCGTACCGCTTTCGGCCGGTATGAATGAGCTTGGGGAATTCAAAGAAGAACTCAGAAAAGCAGTTGAACTTGCCAGGAACCGTTATTTCTGAGTCCGATAAGGATCTGTACTCAATATCTCAACACGCTTCCGGACTGTTCCATGCCGGAGCGGTGAATGAAAAAGGTTGTGAAAATCCTACCAAAACTGCGGTTTTTCCGGTAAAACCGCAGCTTTTTTATGCCAGCGGCAGAGGTGAGCTGCAATTACACATCCTGTCGTGATACTCGATCACCGGGGAGCGAAACTCCGGGCCGAAACTTTTTACCAGACGGCACACCGCAAAGTCAGCTGACTTTTTTTCATATTGCTCCACCCAGAGTTTGTGGGCAGGAACCGTTTCTTCTGCATAGGGGAAACGGAACTTTGAGGCACCTGTAACACCTATGCGCCGGGGCTTCGGGGTAAGTCTTGCCCGGAAACACTTTTGCCTGGAACATAACTCTGCGTAAAGGCGGTCGCAATGAAACATGCGCATGATGTTTGCCGTTTCCGGAGAATCTGCATCGTGGGAGATGTTGAGCAGCAGCCGGAATCCCTTTGCTGTGCGGTAAAGACGCGCCGGGGTATAGGGAAATGAGTCATTGAGCTGGGATCTTATTATATCAAACAGCCGTTCTTCAGGCGTTTGGGCGGGGCGTTTGCCTAATATTACTTGCAGTTTGTGCCATAATCCGGCCGGCGGCAGACAGTCGAAGTCTATGTCAAAGAAAGCATGATCCTCGGAATTCAAGACCAGAGCTCCGCTGCGGTTCCGGGTAACGATGTTGCGGGCATCGATCTGTTCCACGAACTCCTCGCAGATCGGAACTGAATAATCTTTGTTTCCAGCAAGACGGCAACGGAGTTCTGCTACTTCCTTTGGGGTCGGGTCAGGCACTCCGGGATCGTTGAAACGCCGGAATATATCGATTTTGTCTTTCAGCAGTTGAGCTGCATGTTCAGGTGATTCGTTGGAACCTGCCTTGAAGTATGCTTCGGTGCCGCAGATGTTTTCTCTGCGGCATTCCCAGAATCTGTATATCTGCATAACAATAACTTAAAATGCCGGGATATAATCTTCGCCGCGGCAGAATTTCAGATAATGGAGAGCGTGAACCTGTCCGGTGATTTCCAATTCGCCTTTGTAAACAGGATCATGCCAGCCTTCGATATCGATGGTGCCCGTATATTTGTTCATACGCAGTATCGAAATGATTTCGTGCCAGTTGCATTCTCCGAATCCGGGAGTGCGGTGCAGCACCATACGTTCTCCGCAGTTGATCCCTTTTTCTGCAATCTGATCGCGCAGTACCGTAGCATCTTTGCCATGGACATGGAACACTTTCGGAGCCCATTTCCGGAGTTGAGGAATGGGGTCGATCATCTGGCACATCTGGTGGGTGGGTTCCCATTCAAGACCGAGATTTTCGGCAGGGACGGCATTGAAGATTTTTTCCCACATAGTCGGATTTACCGCGATGTTCCAGGAACCGTGAGTCCAATTTCCGCCCATGGGGCAGTTTTCAAAAGCGATCTTCAAACCTTTATCTGCTGCGCGGGCGGCAAGCGGAGTGAAGACTTTGGCGAATTCCGGTAATGACTCAGGAAGGGGCTGATCGGGGATCCTGCCGGTAAAACCTGCGACCACTTCTGCTCCGAAAAGTTCCGCGTGGTCGATAACGAGTTCCAGACTGCGTCTGGTGTTTTCACCGTCAGGGATCAGGGGATTGCCGTATACACCGAGGGATGAAATTGTCATGCCGTTTTTTTCAGCACATTCCCGAACCTGTTTGGCATATTCGCTCCAATCATCTATCCAGACGGCATCGCCGCCGAAAGTTATTTCTATACTTTCAAAACCGAATTTGCCGAGGTTATTGATATAAGCGGTTATTCCAGGCAGCTGGCTGCCGCGAACCATAGTACCGATCTTGATTTGTTTGAACATGTATCTTCTCCTTTGATGAAAACTGTTGTTATATTGCATATTATACCACGGATAAATATTTTTTCAAGCAGCTGACTTTTACTTTGATCAATATTTTTATTTTTTCATCGTGGAGGAATGAAAAATTTATCTTGACAAATGTGAAAAGAGATGTTATATTAAAGCTAAAGATGAATTAAAGTAAATTTTTAGTCAAACTATACTCGAGAAATTATGGTCAACACTCCAAAATATCAGAAAATAATCCTGGATATCACCGAAAAGATCCGTAATGGCGTTTTTCTGCCCGGCAGGCAGATAGAACAGGTATCTTCGTTATGTGAAATATATCAGTTGAGTCATGTTACTGTTCTGCGGGCATTGCGGGAACTGGCTGAAACCGGCGTTTTGCTCCGTAAGCCCGGAATCGGGTATTTTGTTTCGGAACTTCAGGAGGAAAAAGCACCGTCTTGTGTAGGGTGCTTTGTGCGGAATCTCTGGCCCCGGCAGCTTGATAATTACACTAATGAAATTTTTTGCGGTATCCAGCAGGAACTTGCCCGTCGCCGACTCAATATCATGCAGATACCGCAGTTGGGGGACGCATTGCAGCGGGAGGAACTGCCTGGAAAAGAGGAAATAGTACGGTTGATACGGCAAATAAATCCTTATGTTTCCGGATTTATTTTTGATCCCCGCTTTGATGATGATACAGTTGAAACGATTTTGCGTCATACTGGTAAACCGGGAGTGATAATTCAGCGCAGCAGTTCTCTGGCGATCCCCTGTGTGATCCCGGAAATACCCCGTACTGTAGAAGCACTTTTCAGACTGCTGCTCAAGATGAATTATCATAATTTTCTTTTTCTTGAATTCGGCTACGATGTTCCCACTCAAAACGAACTTGCTGCGGTATGGGAAGATGAACGGAAGAAATTACCACCGGAGTGCCGCTGCCGGGTGATCCATAACTCATGCTTACTGCCTCAGGAACAGTTCCGGGAGTGTCTTGCTGTTGAATCTGCTGAATTGCTGAAGACCGGCAGAACTGCTGTCATTTGCTGCGGCGACAATACTGCACGCGAGGTGGTTAATATTCTGGACTCCAAAGGAGTAAATGTGCCTGAAGATGCCGGAGTAGTCGGGTTTTACGGATTGGCAGATGCCATGTGGTTCAAACCCAATCTGTCAACCTTGAAGATCAATACCTTTGCTATCGGTACAACCGCAGCAGGATTGCTTGCTGATGAAATAGCAGGAGTGAAAAAATTTCCGCCTGTGGTCCACAGGATCAAAACTGAATTTGTTCCGGGAGAAACAATATGAACATGAAAAAAATAATTTTGACAGTTGCTCTGTCGGGAACATTGTTTCTCGGCGGAGCTGAATGGCAGCTGAAGTCCAACAACTTTGATCTGCGTTTTTCTCCGAAAGGCGGAGCTTTGACCCGTCTTGAATACAAAGGCAGGCTTTACACCATGCCGAAACAGAGTTCTTTCACGGAACGGGCATTATGCAATCTGCCTCCGGACAAGCAATTGTCAGAACAGTTCGGGAAACTTGAATTTGCAAAAATATCTTCAGACAGCAGCAGCATCACCTTTTCCGCCGCCGGAAAAAAAGCTTTTGACTGGTTGCGCATTACCAAGCGTTATGCGGTTTCCGGCAAGGGGATCCTGGAAATAACTTATACTCTTACCAACCGTTCTGATGTTTCGAAGTCCGCCGGTATCTGGATCCAGACATTTTTGCGCCGTTCTTCCGGAACTTCCCTGATCCCCAATATCATATATCAACTGAGGAATGGTAAAATAACAGAACTCCGGCATCCGGGCAGAGTGAGCTCAGATGAGTGGAGTCTGGATCCGCGCGGAGATGTGGCGGCTGTCGGGGCTGTTGACGAAAAAAGCGGGGTATTGGTGAAACTTCCTTCCGGACGGAGTTCCGCGTTTTACAGTTGGTTTCATAATGAATCCACCTTGGAGTTTTTTCTGCGGCAGCAACGGATCGATGCCGGAAAAAGTGATGAGTTCAAAATAGTATGTTCTTTTCCGGAAGATCTCAAATCTGCTCTTAGGCGTGCCGCTGCCGGAAAAACTTTGCCTGCCAAAGGGGAAAAACTGCTGTTGCCATACGGATTTGCCGGAAAAAAGAATATTGCTGTAGTTGAAGATGCTCCTCCTGTTATGCCTGAAACGGAAAAGTTCATGGATGTAACCGTCAAAAAGCAATTCAATCCTTCGATCCGTTCCGTGCTGCTGCCGCCGGGAAGTGATCCGGAAAAAGTTTCGGTATATCCTCTTGCCAATGGGAATGCAGAGTTTGATCGCCCCATCGATTCAACGGTTCAGAAACTGCCCAATGGCAGATATCGTCTGCTTTTTGCAGTTCCGCAGCTTGATCCGCGGGGATTGATTTTTGTCAGGATCAAAAAAGAAGGAGTTTTT
>JAFVRT010000320.1 GCA_017504125.1 Lentisphaeria bacterium | reverse complement strand
TTTGACGGCCCGTTCAAATTCACTGAGCTTGGCGGCATCGCCGTCGAAATAGAAGCTGCCGAAGTCAACAGCACAGCGGGCCAGATCTTCAGCACTTGCGGCGCGTGAAAACTCACGCCAGTAAGCGCGTTCGATATGCATGTTATTGAGCTGCATTGCTTCGACGATCTGACCGAAGTAACGGCTTCCGGCAAAAGCATTGGGAGCAGCAACAAGCATCTTGAAGGTATTGCCACCCAAAGGAACCACACGGACTGCCGCTCTGGACTCCCCTTGAACCTCAAGAGTCATCTCGATACGCTCAGCCAGACGGTCGATGGTAAGGTCGGAAAGCTGTTCCCAGTTCAATCGGGGATAGAGTTCATCCACACCGGCAGGAACCGCACCGGTCTGATCCATAAAGAATCCCTTCAACTCCTCAAGCGTGAAGTTGGCAACCTCTTTGGGCAGCGGAGTAACAGTAAAGGCTTCGACCACCAGAAACTGGTGATTCCCGGCCGGGGTGAAAGGCTTGCAGGATTCATGGATCCCGGCTCCGGTGAAGGGCAAAGCCGCAATTTCTGCACCATTGGAACTGTGAAGTACCTCGCAGCTTTCATCACGGAGATAAAAACGGAAAAGTTTACGCCCGATCTCAGTCTGCAGCGGAGCCCCGTTGGGTTTCAGCAGAGTGAGGAAGGGAAGCATTGCACAGATTTCATTTTCGGAGTAGGTTTTGAAAAAATACTCCGGCATAACGGCACGCAATTCGCGATAGCAGTTTTCGAACTTTACCGCATTTTCTTCAACTATATTCTTTAATGATATATTTCGTCGTATCATGATACAATCTCCTTTTTATAAATGATACTATTTCACAATATAACCGCCGAATCTGAATTTTTCAAGCTCAAAATTCACATATTTCATATAAAATACCCCTTTTCTTTCCGTCTTCGGCAACAAACCGCCACAAATAAACCGGAAAAACTGGAAAAAAATCATCTTCCATGCTATATTTTATTAATATCACAGAATTACAATAATATCAGGAGAATCGGTAAAAAAAATGAAAAATTTACTTTTTACCAATGTAAAACTGTATGACGGAACCGGCAGAACTCCTTTCCTGGCTGATGTTGCCGTCAAAGATGATAAGATAGCCGCAGTCGGGAACAACGGAGATCTGCCTGAAACCGGAGCAACGGTTATCAATGGACACGGACTGGCCCTGACTCCCGGTTTTGTGGATGTACACACCCATTCTGACTCCTCAGCAGCCACAGTTTCCGGCGGAGACTCCACGATCTCCCAGGGGGTCACGACAGATATTTCCGGAAACTGCGGATTTTCCTGGTATCTTGACGGCGTGCAAAAAAATGAAGCCTTAAAAAAACTTCACGGTAATTTTGCCGCCTATGCGGATTGGGTAGAAAAATCTTCCCCTGCCCTGAATGTTGCCCACCTCTGCGGCCACAACTCCCTGCGTGTCAAAGTAATGGGATACGAAAACCGCCATGCGACCAGAGAAGAACTCCGTCAGATGAAAGAACTGCTTGCCGATGCTTTGGCTCAGGGAGCTGCAGGTTTTTCCGCCGGTCTTTTCTATCTTCCCGGCAACTTTGCTCCGACAGAAGAACTCAAAGAACTTGCCGCATTGCTCAAAGGCACAAGCAAACCTTACGCCACACACATACGTTGCGAAACAGAAAAACTTTGCGAATCCCTCACAGAAGCCATAGATATCGCCAAAGCCGGAAACAGCAATCTGGAACTGAGTCATCTGAAAACTTCCGGGAGCAGCAATTGGCACAAACTGGATTCCGTTTTTGAAATCATTGAAAATGCTCAAAGATCCGGGGTGAACATTCTTGCGGACCGTTATCCATATATCCACTCTGCCACCACCTTGAGAGTATTGCTTTCCGCGCCTTACAGCGAGATAGATACAACGACATTGTGCTCAAAACTGAAGGAGTCGGCAGAATTTCAAAAAGAAGTAACGGAATCATTGAAAAAATATGTCCCCCGCCCTCTGGAGCGGACGCTGCTGATGAATTCCCCCATTCCTGAACACCGCCAATATTACGGCATGAGCATGGTGGAAATCGGTCAGGCAGCCGGATGTTCTCCGGAAGAAGCTGTGGTAAAACTGCTGTCCTCCGGAGTTTCCCCCAATGCAGCATTCGGAACGATGTGCGAAGAAAATCTGAAACGGATCCTTGCCAAACCTTATGTCATCTCCGGAAGCGACGGAAATGTCCGCAGCTTCGATGACAATGGCACACATCCGAGAGCTTTCGGGACCATGCCGAAGTTTTTCCGTCTTGCAGCCCAGAGCAGCAATTATGAATCCGTGATCCGCCGTATGACGGCCATGCCGGCAGCAAAATTCAATTTGACCGGCCGTGGGATCATTGCTCCGGGATACTTTGCGGATCTGGTGTTGCTGGATCTGGAAAAATTTGATTCTCCGGCGGATTATGCCGTTCCGAATCTCAAGGCTTCCGGTGTAGACTCTGTGTATGTCAACGGCAAACTGGCTTACTCTGCAGACTGCGGACTGCAGACTGCAAGATCAGGCAGAATGCTGCGGATAAAGTGATACTGAGCTCACACTCCACGACAAAAGAGAATACAACAACATCACAATCAGGACTCTGCCGCATCTGAAATGCTCCTGATACCTACAGGCAATGTACCGTCTTCCGCAGGTATTTACAACTGCGGAAAGGCGGTTACAAGTGATTTTTACTTAGTCGCCTGATCCGCGGATTATGAATAATCTGCAAAATTCCCCGTTATATTCAGCGACAGCTCCGAATCCTTTACCGAGATATTTGTAAAAGGCATCACCGGTTATAAATGTTTCGTAACTATCTTCAGTTCCATTGTAACGCAGGACAGCTGTATTCTTTGCCAATGTTTTAAAGCCTTTCGACGGCAAAGCATTCAGAAATCGGATGTATGGATTTTTACTGCCGTCTAAACTTTTAAAACGCATTCCCCCGATACCATCCGCTCCAACGGCAACTTTTTCAGGCAACGGCGGAAAAACTTTTTCAAAATCAAATCCCGCCCGGTCGTGATACATACTGCTTATCATTTTCAAGTTCCCGGAGCGTTTCACATCCTTCACACACGAAGCCGCGCCGCCCCATA